>JBBTKS010000208.1:0-6780 GCA_038058885.1 Pseudomonadota bacterium | reverse complement strand
CTACCCCAAGGACTGGGCCGGGAGTGCCGGGGCGGAGGCGCTCGACTACCCGGACTGACATGCGGCGCAATACGCTGCGCTATTGCGCCCTACATGGATGAACGTATATGCCATAAACGCACCCGCATTAACTTGCAGGGTTTAGCAGATCGGTTAATACTGCGCTGATATACGGACAAATGACCCAAGTGCCTGTTGGCTATGCGCTTGTGGGGTGACATGACTGCCAGGTAATACGTTACCGGTCCAAGTTATACGTCAAAAGTAACATCTAAATTACGTTAGTCACCAAGTGAAACTTCATTGCAAGGCCACGAGTACAGAATATGAATTCAAGCCTGTGGCATTGTTATTCGAGGACGGCGTCTATTCGGAAGTGTTCGGCCAGAAGAACAACAAAACCGTTTTGGAAACATTGGGACATCGGCGGTATGCGAGGCTGAGGCGCCAGGTCGAAGGGGCCTACCCGAATCTACTACAAGAACTACTTGGTAATTTTCTCCTGAGCTTGAAACGAAGAGGCGACGATTTATATCGTAAATTTCTCAATAAGTATGGCGATGACAAATACTCCATTTTTCGGATAGACGATGAAGAAGTTTTGGATAAGCGAGGAATCTACGCCTATACAGTCACGAATGAGCTAAAGTACATCGGCCGTTGCCGAGACTCCATGAGAAAACGAGTGAATCAAGGTTATGGAAAAATCCATCCAAAGAATTGCTACGTAGATGGCCAAGCTACAAATTGTCATCTCAACGCCCTGATCACCACCGAAAAGGAAGCGGTACGTCTTTGGTTTTGCGAGCTCGATTTGTCAGAGATCGAACCGGTGGAAAGAGCCCTTATTTCCGAACACCAGCCGCCATGGAATATACAGCGTGGCTAACGCAGCGTTAGGGTTCACAACATTTAAGTATCATCCCATCTCAACAGCACAAGGAGAATCTTCATGGCTGCGAAGAAAACGAAAAGATTTCGCCGTGGTAAAAAGATGACGAGAGGATCAGGCTGGAAGCTTGTTGCAACATCTGGTCGAAACCGCGAATTCAAGGGTACGCTTCTTGCGACAATCAACCACGGGTCCAAGAGACTCGCAATCTTCAATGTTCCCAAGAGAATGAAATAAGCGAGGTAGCCCGCGTAGGGCGCAATAGCGCAGCGTATTGCGCCGTATGCGCTGTACAAATAATCAACCCGGCGATTTTCGGGCCAGCAACCGGTTGATATCTTCAAGGTCCTGTTCCTGCAAGGTGCCGGCCGCGGCCTTGAGGCGCAGCCGGCCGAGCAGGTAATCGTAGCGCGCCTGGGACAGATCGCGCCGCGTGAGGAACAGTTCGCGCTGGGCATTGAGCACATCCACCCCGCTGCGTACGCCGCGTTCGTAGCCGATCACGGTGGATTCGAGTGCACGTTCGTTCGAGACCCGCGCCTGTTCCAGGGCCCGCACGCGCGCCACGCCGTTGATGACGGCCAGGTAGGATTCACGCACCTGCTGTGCCACCTGCCGCCGTGCCTGGTCCAGACGTTGATTGGCCTCTTCCAGCCGCGCCGCCGATTCGCGCACCTTGGAGGAAATGCCGCCGCCCTGATACAGCGGCATCTGGAATTGCAGGCCGATCTGGTTGGTGGTGCTTTCAATGGCGAGGCCCTGCACGCTGCCGCCGGCATCGGAGTAGGCGCGCGAGGCGGTCAGGTCGAGCGTCGGCTGATGCCCGCCGCGGCTTTTCTCGACTTCCTGCCGCGCGATTTCGACCGCTTCCCGTTGCGACTTGATGCGCTGGCTTCCGTTGACGGCGGTTTCCACCCATTGATTCATGTCCGCCGGTTCGGGCGCTTGCAGATCGAGCTTTGTTTCGAGCCGCGCCAACGTTCCGGGTTCGTTGCCGGTCAGCACCCGCAAGGCCTCCTTTTTGACCTCGAGGAAGTTGGCGGCCGTGATCTGCTGCGCCGCGGCGATGTCGTAGCGTGCCTGCGCCTCGTGCACGTCCACGAGCGTGGCGTTACCCACGTTGAAATTACGCCTGGCCAGCGACAGCTGTTTGCCAATCGATTCTTTCTCCGAGATGACGAAGTCGAGCGCATCCTGGGCGGCGAGCACGTCGAAATAGGCCTGACTGGCACGCAGGATCAGCTCCTGTCGCGCCAGTTCCAGTTCGAGTTCGGACTGGTTGGCGCCGGCAATGCCTTGGGCGTAGGCCGCGGCATTCTGCTTGCGATACAGCGGCTGGGTGAGCTGGATGGCGTAGGCATCGGTGCCGTAGTGATAAGTGTTGTTTGCCGTTGTCGTGGTGACTTGCTGATCGCTTTCCGATTTGGATGCGGAGAGACCCAGGGTTGGCAACAGCAGCGAACGCCCCTGAGGCGCTTTTTCAATGCCGGCCTGGTATCCCGCCTGCGCGGCCAGCCAGGCCGGGTCACTGGTTTTCGCCTGGCGATAGAGATCGAGCAGATCGTCGCCAGTGGCCGGGACGCTGAACACGAAAAGAATACCGAGAGAAATCCAGCGGTTCATGTGCTTGCTCCCTTGGCGCCCGCGCGGCGCACGCGCCAGTTCTCCACCAGCGAATACACCGCCGGCACCACCACCAGCGTGAGCAGGGTCGAGGAGATCATGCCGCCGACCACCACCAGCGCCAGCGGGCGGTTGCTTTCCACGCCCGGCCCGAGGCCGATCACCGCCGGCGTCATCGCGGCGATGACCGTGAGCGAGGTGATCAGCACCGGCCGCATCCGGTGGGGACAGGCTTCGCTCAGGGCGTCGTCGACACTCTTGCCCTGCGCGCGGTACTGGTTGGTGAGATCGACCAGCAGGATCGAGTTTTTGGCGACCAGGCCCATCAGCAGAATCATGCCGATCATGGAGAAGATATTGAGCGTGGCTTCGGTCCAGAACGACGCAATCCACAGCGCCGCGACGCCGCCGATGATGGCCAGCGGTTGCGCCACCATGACCACGAGCGGTTGCACCAGGGAGTTGAACTGGCTCGCGAGTACCATGTAGATCATGATCAGCGCCATCCCGAAGGCGAACAGCACGTAGCCGCCGGTCTTGGCGAATTCCTCCGCCTGGCCGGTGAAGGCGATGGAGTAACCCGCCGGCAAGATCTCGGCGCCGATTTTCTTCACCGCCTCGGTGGCCGCACCCAGCGGCAATGACTCCAGGCTGCCGAAGATGAAGCCCGCGTATTGACGGTTGCGGCGTGTGATGACGGCCGGGCCGAGACCTTCCTCCACCTTGACCAGCGCATCGAGCCGCACCAGATCGCCCGCGCGGTTCTTGACGTAAATCCGCTTGAGATCGTCCACGGTGGCGCGCGTCACCGGCTCGGTTTGCAGGCGGATCTTGTAGCGCTCGCTCTGGTCCTTGAAGTCGGCGATGTCGACCCCGCCGGTCATGGTATTGAGCGTGAGCGCCACGTCCTGGGCGCTGACGCCCAATTGCGCCGCGCGCTCGCGGTCGATGATCAAGCGCACCTCGGGCAGGTCGAGCTTGAGATCCTTGTCCAGCTTGGCCATGCCCTCGATGCGGCTCAGTCGCGCCACCATCTCGGCCGAGTGCTGGTCGATCTTGCGCAGGTCCGTGCCCTGGATGACGAACTGCAGCGGCTCGCTGCGCTGGCCGGAGATGAAACTGATGGGCGCGATGAAGGCCTGCACGCCGGGGATGGAGTTCAGACCGCGGCGCAGCTCACGCATAATCTCGGACTGCGAGAGCTTGCGTTGGTCGCGTTCCTGCAACCGTACGAACAGCCGCCCGGAGTTCACTTGCCCGCTCTCGCCCAGGCCGACGGCGGTAAAGTAGCTGTATACCTCGGGACGTTGTGACAGGATTTTCTCTATCTCCGCGATCTTGGCGGAAGTGTAATCGAGGTTCGATCCCAACGGTGTCTGCGCGCTGATCATGAAACGCGATTCATCTTCTTCCGGAACGAAAGTCTTGCCCACCTGCGCGAAGAAAAAAACGCTGGACAACACCACCAGGGAGGCGACACCGATGACCTTCCAGCGATGGGCGATCGTCAGACGCAGCAATCGGCGGTAGACGTCTTCCAGTCTGACATAGGCCCCCTCCAGCGCCTTGTACACGCGGCCGTTGTGGTCGGGCAGGGTGAGGAAGCGCGCGCACAACATGGGCGTGAGCGTGAGCGATACCCACAGCGAGGCCAGCACGCCGATGGTGACGACCAGCGCGAACGAACTCAGAAAGCGCCCGAGAATTCCGCTGATGAACGCGACCGGCAGGAAGATCGACACCAGCGTCAGGGTCGAGGCCAGCACCGCGAAGATCACCTGGTCGGAGCCGTGTATGGCCGCTTTCACCACGGCTTCGTGGTCCTCCTCGCGATGGCGGAAGATGTTCTCGAGCACCACGATGGCGTCGTCGACGACCACGCCGATGAGCAACAGCAAGCCGAGCAGGGTGATCTTGTTCAGGGTGTAGCCCGCAAAGTACATCACGGCGAAGGTGGCCATCAGCGACACCGGGATGGCGATGACGATGATCAGCGTGGAGCGGCCGCTCTTGAGAAACAGGAACACCATGATCGCCGCGAACAGGGTTCCCAGCAGCAGATGCTCCTGCAGCGCTTCGATGGACTGCCGGATGCTGATCGAGTCGTCGGAGGAGTAGTTGATCGTGAGTCCCGGCGGCAGCGCCGGCCGGATTTCCTTCTCGACGCGCGCCTTGACCGCCTCCACCACCGCCACGGTGTTCGCGCCGCTCGATTTGACCACGCCCAGGCCCACCGCGGGCTTGCCGTTGTAGCGCGCCAGCTTGCGCGCGTCCTCCATGCCGTCCTCGACTTTCGCCACGTCGCGCAGATACACCGGCGCGCCCTGACGGTAGGCGACCACGAGCCGGTCCATCGCCTTGACCGTCTCGAATTCGGCATCGAACTTGATCAGCAGCTCGCGGCTCTGCCCCTGGAGAAAGCCGCCCGGAATCGAGATGTGCTCGCGGGCAAAGGCGTTGCGCACGTCGAGCGGCGAGAGGTTGAAGGCATGCAGGCGCTCGTTGTCGAGCCAGATGCGGATGGTGCGCTTGATCTGGCCCCCGATGAGCACATCGCCCACGCCGTTGATGGTCTCGAACCGCGGCTTGATGACCTCCTCGGCGTAGCTGTTGAGCTGCTGCAGGGTGCGGTCGCCTTCCAGCGCCACCCAGATCACGGCCGTGGCGCCTACCTCGACCTTGCGCACCACGGGAGGGTCGGCGTCGTCCGGCAGGCGCTTGACCACCGCGTCCACCTTGGCCTTGACCTCCTGGTATGCGACGTCGAGATTTTTCTCGAGTTCGAATTCGATACCCACCACCGACGCTCCGAGCGAGGAGTTGGATATGATGGACTTGACGCCGGGCACCTGATTGCAGGCTTCTTCAATAATATCGGTGATGTTCTTGTCCACGATATCCGGATCGGCGCCTTGCAACGTCGTGGTGACGGTGACCGCCGGAAAATCTATCTTGGGAAAACGGTCCAGGCCCAGGCGCGTCAAGCCGATGATGCCGAACAGCACGAGCACCAGGCTCACCATCAGGGTGAATACGTGGCGCTTGATGGAAAATTCAGGCAGCGTCACGGGCCGGTACCCGCCTTGCCGGAAGCAGGCGCCGGCGCGGCGTTGCGCACGTTGACCTTGGCGCCGTCGGTCAACAGGGCGGCGCCATCGACGGCGACGATCCACCCCGGCTGCATGCCCTCGAGAATTTCGACCACGCCTTCACGCTGGATTCCGGTTTTTACCGGGTGCGCGTGCGCCACATTTTCCGAGATGACGTAAACCACGGCGCCCGCCGGCCGCAGTACGATGGACTGTTCCGGTACGACCGGCATGTTGCGATGGATCTCGAGCGAAACTTCACCGCGCACGCTGCCGGCCGGCCGCCAGCCGCCGGGGCTCTTTACCTCGGCGATCACCTCGACGGTCTGGGTCATGGTGCTGAGCGCCGGGCGGATTTCGCGTATGACACCGATCGTTTTTTTGCCGTCCTCGAAGTTGGTCAGGGTGACAGCTTGGCCGATCTTCAGGCGCCGCACGATGTCCAGCGGAAACGGCAGACGGATATAAAAAGTGCGCGCGAGATTGCGGGTCGGGTCATAGGTATCCGCCTGACTGACCCAGGTTTCGGAACCGACGGCACTTTCCGTCAGCGGCAGATCGCGCGCGGCGACTTGTACCGTCGTAACGTTGACGACCTTTTCAGGGGGTTTCAGTTCTTCCTTCTTGCCGCACCCAAAGGCGATGACGGCGAACACCAGCAGGACGGTCCAAAGGGATGAGCGGCTCATGGAATTATTCCTTTTGTTGAGCGGTTGAAGACTCGCCGGATTTAACGGCGTGCCTGTGTTTTTTGTCGGAGCCGGAGGCCAGTATCCCGCGGAGCAGGATATCCACCATCATGCGGGTATAATGCGCCGGGTCATCGGCAAAGTTGACTTCTGGAAAGTGCCGGAAGACATTGCGCGCCTGAAAGAAGAAGACATTTGCCCCGACGAGCAGCGTTGCCGCCAAGGCAGGATCCAGGTCGGCGCGCAACTCGCGCTGTTCCTGTCCACGACGGATGATGGTTACCAGCTCGGAAAAGTTCTCGCCGAAAACCTGTTGCGCGATTTTGAGCTGTTCCTTCGGCATGTCCGAAAGAATCTCGCGCAGTATCAAGCGCGCGAACTGATCGTGTTCCAGAATGCTCTCAAGGTGATTTTCGGCGAATTGCCCGAGATTGGCCGCCACCGCGCCGGACTGAACTTCGGCGATTGCTTCGCCTATGCGCTGGCA
>JBBTKS010000207.1:0-4454 GCA_038058885.1 Pseudomonadota bacterium | reverse complement strand
CATCTCGCCGAACACGGCGTGCGAGAGGGTTTTCTGCTCGGGCAGAACGTCAATGCCTATCGCGGAGCGATGCACGCCGGCGAATTCGCCGATCTGGCGTTGCTCATCCGCTATCTCGCCGAGATCGACGGCATCGGCCGCCTCCGTTTCACCACCTCGCACCCGCAGGTGTTCAACGAACGGCTGATCGGCGCTTATGCCGACGTGCCGAAACTCGCCGGTCATCTGCATCTCCCGGTGCAGAGCGGCAGCGACCGCATTCTCGCGCTGATGAAGCGCGGCCATACCGTGCTCGAATACAAGTCGAAGATCCGCAAGCTGCGCGAGGTACGTCCGGACATCAGCGTGACGACGGATTTCATCGTCGGTTTCCCGGGCGAGACCGAAACGGATTTTGCCGCCAGCATGAATCTCATGGAGGATATCGGCTTCGACACCTCGTTCAGTTTTCTCTACAGCCCGCGTCCCGGCACGCCGGCGGCGGGACTGACCGACGACACGCCGCGTGAAGTCAGGGAAACGCGGCTCACCCGTCTGCAAAGCCGCAATATCGAAATGGCCTCGGCCATCAGCCGGCGCATGGTGGGCACGACGCAGCGAATTCTCGTCGAGGGTCCGGCGCGCAAGTCACCGCAGCAACTGTGCGGGCGCACGGAGAACAACCGTGTCGTGAACTTTGATGTACAGGGAAGTACAAGTGCCGCGGGAGGCAGGACGCCGAGAGCGGCGGATGCCGCTGACCAGGCCCTGATCGGCCGGTTCGTGGACGTGGAAATCACCGAAGCGATGACCAATTCCCTGCGCGGGCGGCTGCTTAATGAGTCATATGCGCGCCGCGCTTGATTTGTTCACACGTTTTGCGTCTTAATTAATGAATATTCACCGCAAAGACGCGAAGGACGCAAAGAAAAACACAAGAAATTTTTCAGAGAAAATCTTTGCGCTCTTTGCGTCTTTGCGGTGAGAAATAGTATTTTAAATTTATTTAATATTGATGCTTTTTAGGATGGCACAGCACGTTTGAAACCGAAACCCAGCCACATCGAATTCAGCCTCACCCCCGCGGACAACCGCCGGCTCGCCAGCCTGTGCGGCAGTCATGACGAGCACCTCAAGCAGATCGAAGAATACATGGGTGTCGAGATCGCCAATCGCGGCCATGTCTTTCGCGTGACCGGTGCGCCGGAGGAAAGCAGCGCCGCGTCGCAACTGCTGAAAGATCTCTATGACGCCACCAAGAGCGACGCGGCCCTGACGCTGGCCGGCGTGCATGTCCTGCTGCAGAAATTCGCGCTGCGCGGCCCGGAGGAAGATGACGATCGCGAAACCACGCTGCGCACGCCCAAGCGCATCGTCCGCGGGCGCGGACCGCGCCAGCGCCAGTACATCCGGCATATCCTGACCCACGACATCAATTTTGGCATCGGTCCGGCCGGCACCGGCAAGACCTATCTGGCCGTGGCCTGCGCCGTTGAGGCGCTCGAGACCAGCCGCGTGCAGCGGATTCTGCTGGTGCGGCCGGTGGTGGAAGCCGGCGAACGCCTGGGATTCCTGCCCGGCGACCTCGAGCAGAAGATCGACCCCTATCTGCGCCCGTTATATGACGCGCTGCACGAAATGCTGGGATTCGAGAAGGTGGCGCGCCTGCTGGAGAAAAATATCATCGAACTCGCGCCGCTCGCCTACATGCGCGGCCGCACGCTCAACGAATCCTTCATCATCCTGGACGAGGCGCAGAACACCACCGCGGAGCAGATGAAAATGTTCCTTACACGCATCGGTTTCGGCACCACCGCGGTGATTACCGGCGATATCACCCAGATCGATCTGCGCCGCACACAGCAGTCCGGCCTCAAGCAGGCGATGGAAATCCTGCGCAATGTCGAAGGCATCACCTTCACCCATTTCACCCCGCAGGACGTCGTGCGCCATGCGCTGGTGCAGAAAATCGTCGAGGCCTACGAAACGCACGAAAGCGCCGCCGAGAAATTACGCAGCAAGAAAAACGAAGCATGAAACTGCAATTGAGCTTGCAGTACGGTGTGGCGCGCGCCGGACTGCCCGCGGGTTCCGCCCTGCGCCGCTGGGCGCACGCCGCCCTGAAGGGCCTGCGACGCCGGCGCGTGGCGCTTGGGATGCGTATCGTGGGCAATGCGGAATCGGAGGCGCTCAACGGCCAATTCCGGCGCAAGTCTTATCCGACCAATGTCCTGTCATTTCCTTTCGAGGCGCCGCCCGGCACGCGCAGCGACATCCTCGGCGACCTGGTTATCTGTGCGCCGGTGGTGCGGCGCGAAGCGCACACACAGCGTAAACCCGTGAATGCCCATTGGGCGCACATGGTGGTTCACGGTATACTGCACCTGCGCGGCTACGATCACCGGAAGCGGCAGGACGCCGCGGTGATGGAAAAAATGGAAATCCGCCTGCTCAAGGAACTGGGTTACGCCAACCCCTATATTCAATGAACGATAAAAACGAAGACAAGCCGGATGCCACCGGCGATACGGCGGCCGCGCCGCGCTCGCTGCTGGACCGCTTGAGCCATGCGCTGCTCGGCGAGCCGGCCACGCGCGACGATCTGATCGAGGTTCTGCGCGATTCCGCCAAGCGCGATCTGCTCGATCGCGATTCGCTCGACATGATCGAAGGCGTGCTCCAGGTCTCCGAGATGAAGGTCCGGGACATCATGGTGCCGCGCTCGCAGATGGACGTCGTGGACAAGAACAGCCCGCCCGAGGGCTACCTGCCGATGTTGATCGAATCCGGCCACTCGCGTTTCCCGATGGTGGACGGGGACAAGGACAAGGTGATCGGCATTCTGCTCGCCAAGGACCTTTTGCGTTATCTGTTCCTCGACAAGAAAAAACGCGCCCAATTCAATGTCCACGACATGCTGCGGCCGGCGGTGTTCGTGCCGGAAAGCAAGCGCCTGAACGTGCTATTGCGCGAGTTTCGCACCAGCCGTAACCACATGGCGATCGTCGTGGACGAATACGGCGGGGTGGCGGGACTGGTGACCATCGAGGACGTGCTGGAGCAGATCGTGGGCGAGATCGCGGACGAGTACGATATCGAAGACGACGTCATGATCATGCCGCGCGAAGACGGCGAATACGTGGTGAAGGCGCTGGTGACGCTGGCCGATTTCAATACGCGCCTCGACAGTCAACTCGCGCACGAGGAAATCGATACCCTGGGCGGTCTGGTCATGAGCCGTCTCGGACATGTCCCGCGCCGCGGCGAGAAAATCGACATCGATAACTGGCGATTCGAAGTGCTGCGCGCCGACAGCCGCCGTGTTTATCTCCTGAAAGTGACTCCGGTTGAACAAGCAGACCGGCAACAAGCCAAGTAGCAGGCCTTTCCGTTTTCCACCGGCAGCGGCCGACGTGGCGGCGTTTGCCGCCGGTTTGTTGCTTCCGCTCGCGTTCTCGCCGTTCGATCTGTTCCCGCTCGCCGTGCTGTCTCCCGCCTTGCTATTTGTATTGTGGCTGGACGCTTCTCCGGGACGCGCGGCCTTCCGTGGCTTTCTGTACGGAGCGGGCATGTTTGGCTTCGGCGTGTCGTGGGTCTATGTCAGCATGCACCATTACGGCAACATGCCCGCGCCGCTCGCCGGTCTGGCGGTGCTGTTGTTCGTCGCCGGGCTCGCGCTTTATCCGGCCTTATGCGGCTGGTGGCAGGCACGTTTTTTTTCGGTGCGTGGCGCCTGGCATGCGATGGTTTTGCTTCCCTCGCTTTGGGTGTTGTTCGAATGGACTCGCGGCTGGTTTCTCACCGGCTTTCCCTGGCTCAATCTGGGTTACAGTCAGGCGACCAGTCCGCTCGCCGGTTATGCGCCATGGCTGGGTGTGTATGGCGTGAGTTTTTTCTGTGCGCTGAGCGCCGGCTTGCTCGCCTGGGGCGCGCGCGCACCGGAAAAATTTCTCAAATTCGGCCTGCCGCTGTTCGCCGCCATCTGGATCGGCGGCTGGCTTGCCGGGAAGGTCGAATGGGTGCAACCGGCCGGCAGCCCTCTGCAAGTCACGCTCATTCAGGGGAACGTGTCGCTCGACAGCAAGTGGCGTCCGGATAGCCGCGCCGCCATCATGAGCCGCTACGCGGCGCTGAGCGCCGCGGCGCCGAAGTCGGATCTGATCATCTGGCCGGAGTCGGCGGTGCCGGCGTATCTGGATGAAATCGATTCGGGCTACCTCGAAGGCCTGCGCCGGGTCAGTCAGGCGGCGCGCGTGGATTTTCTGCTCGGTGTGGTGGAGCGCGACAAGGACAAACATCATTACTACAACAGCGTGGTGAGTATCAGTCCGCAACCGGGTATTTACCGCAAGCAGCATCTGGTCCCCTTCGGCGAGTACCCGCCACTGGAACCGCTGTTTTCCTGGCTGATGCGGAACCTCCAGATACCCATGTCGGATTTCAGCGCCGGTGCGCCGAATCAGCCGCTATTGTTC
>JBBTKS010000206.1:0-7388 GCA_038058885.1 Pseudomonadota bacterium | reverse complement strand
GAATCTCGACGCCGTGGAAGCGCCGGCGGGCACGATGCCGGTGGTGCTCGGCCCTGGCTGGCCCGGCATTTTGCTGCACGAGGCCATCGGCCACGGGCTCGAAGGCGATTTCAACCGCAAGGGCACGTCCGCGTTTGCCGGCAAGCTGGGGCAGCGCGTGGCGTCCGAGCAATGCACGGTGGTGGATGACGGCACGATTCCCGACCGGCGCGGCTCGCTCAACGTGGATGACGAAGGCACGACGACGCAGAAGACCGTGCTCATCGAGAACGGCATCCTCAAGGGCTACATGCAGGACACGCTCAATGCGCGCCTGATGGGCGTCGCGCCCACCGGCAACGGCCGGCGCGAATCCTACGCGCATCTGCCGATGCCGCGCATGACCAACACTTATATGCTGGCGGGAAAATACGACCCGGGGGAGATCATCGCCTCGGTGGAACGCGGTTTATATGCCGTCAATTTCGGCGGCGGACAGGTGGACATCACCTCGGGCAAATTCGTGTTCTCCGCCTCCGAGGCGTATCTGATCGAGAACGGAAAAATCACGCGGCCGGTCAAGGGCGCGACGCTGATCGGCAACGGGCCGGACGTGCTGACGCGCGTGTCCATGGTCGGCAATGACCTTCAACTCGACCCCGGTGTCGGTACCTGCGGCAAGGAAGGACAGAGCGTTCCGGTCGGCGTCGGCCAGCCGACGCTCAAGATTGACGGCTTGACCGTCGGAGGAACCCAGGGTTGAGCGCACTGGTGACCAGCCCGGCGGTGGCGGACAAGGAATCGCGCGCGCGGCTTTCCGCCGTCGTCGAGTACGTGCTCGCCGAAGCCAGGAAATCCGGCGCGAGCGCGGCCGAGGCGGGAGTGAACATCAGCCAGGGTTTGTCGTTGACGGTGCGCCTGGGCGAAGTCGAAACCGTGGAGCACACCCGCGACAAGGGCATGGGCGTGACCGTCTATTTCGGGCAGCGCACCGCATCGGCCAGCACCACGGATTTCAGCGAGCAGGCGCTGCGCGAAACCGTGCGCGCCGCCTGTACTATCGCCAGGTACACCGCGGAAGACGATTGCGCCGGCCTCGCCGACCCCGAGCGGCTGGCGAAGGACATTCCCGATCTCGATTTGCATCATCCCTGGAATCCGGGCACGGAGCGGGCCATCGAACTCGCGCGCACCGCCGAATCCGCGGCGCGCGGTGTGGATAAGCGCATCACCAATTCCGAAGGCGGGAGCCTGTCCACCCACGAGGGGCTCGAGGTGTATGGCAACACGCACGGGTTCCTGGGCGCGGTCGCGGCCACGCGCCACAGCCTGTCGGTGAGCGTCATCGCGCAGGACGACAGCGGCATGCAGCGGGACTATTGGTACACCGTCGCGCGCGCGGCGGCGGCGCTGGAATCGCCCGAGAAGGTGGGTCTGGAAGCGGCGCGCCGCAGCCTGCGGCGCTTGGGAAGTCAAAAACTTTCCACGCGCGAATGCCCGGTGTTGTATGAGGCGCCGCTCGCCTCGAGCCTGTTGTCCCATTTGGTGAGCGCCGTGCGCGGTTCCAGTCTGTACCGACAGGCCTCGTTCCTGCTGGACAGCATCGGCCAGCCGGTGTTCGCCGATTTCGTGCGCATCCACGAGCAGCCGCATCTGAAGGGCGCGCAGGGGAGTGCCGCGTTCGACAGCGAGGGGGTGGCTACCAAACCGCGCGACCTGATTCGCGACGGGATTCTGCAAGGCTACGTGCTCGATTCCTATTCCGCGCGCAAGCTCAAGATGGCCAGCACCGGCAATGCCGGCGGTGTGCACAATCTCACCATCGAGCCCGGGAAGGACGATCTCGCGGCGCTGCTGAAGCGCATGCACACCGGCCTGCTGGTGACGGAACTGATCGGCTTCGGGGTCAACATGGTCACCGGCGACTATTCGCGCGGCGCCGCCGGCTTCTGGGTCGAAAACGGCGAGATTCAATATCCGGTGGAGGAAATCACCGTCGCCGGCAATCTCAAGGACATGTTCCGTCATGTCGCCGCCGTCGGCAACGACGTGGACACCCGCGGCAATATCCGCAGCGGTTCGATTCTGATCGAGTCCATGACCGTGGCGGGGAGCTGATCGAAAGCTATAGTCCAGGATGATTATCCGGGGCACTGCATCATAGGCCCGGGATCAGCGAATGAAAAACGTGGTCTGATGCGTACCCGTTTCCATGGTACACAGGGTTTAGCTACACCCGTCCAGATTATTGACCCGGCACGATCGTTCTTGAACGAAGACCAGTTATATAGATTACTGGGCATCCGTGACGAACCGGGCGTGCCGGGTCAATAATGAAAATCATATAGGATTTCCAATTATTGCGGCGGCTTGACGGCTTCGATCCCGGGCCGGGAGAATGACAACCCGCCACACATGTTCAAGTAGATTCATGCCGCCGCAATAATTAAATCATTCTTGGCTAACCCCGCTTCCGCATTACCTCCGGCCTCGCCGTAACCAGTTCGGCAATGGCCGCGACCCGCGCGGCAAATTCCCCTTTGCGCCGCCGCCGGAGTCCTCTACACTCTGGCCGCGAAAATAGGCAAACCCCATGGCCAAGGCGCGCAAACCAAAGAAACCGGATCACCTGAAACGCGTCCTCACCGCGCTCGAGGCCGGTGATACCGCGCCGGTGCACGGCATTCTGGCCGAACTCCACCCGGCGGACATCGCTCATATTCTGGAAGGCCTCCCGCCTGAGCCGCGCGCCACGGTCTGGGCGCAAGTGGACAACCAGCACATGGGCGAGGTGTTGCTCGAACTGCCGGAGGCGGTGCGCGGCGATCTCGTCAAGCTGATGGACGATAAGGCGCTGGTGGCGGCGGCTCACGCCCTCGACACCGACGACATCGCCGACCTCATCCCTGACCTGTCGGACGAGGTAATCGCGGAAATCCTGTTCGCGCTCGACAAGCAGGACCGCCAGCGCCTCGATGCCGTGCTGTCCTATCCCGAGGACTCCGCCGGCGGCCTGATGAACGTCGACACCATCACGGTGCGGGAGAACATCGCCCTTGAGGTGGTGCTGCGATATTTGCGTCGACGCGGCGAACTTCCGGAGCACACCAACAGCTTGTTCGTCGTCGACCGCGACGACCGTGTGATCGGGTTGCTGTCGGTCGCCAAGATGCTCACCTCCGATGCCTGGACGCGCGTCTCGCAGGTGATGGAGCGCGAGGTGATCAAGTTCCCGGCGCTTACCCCGGACAAGGAGGTGGCGGTGGCGTTCGAGCGCTACAACTTGATTTCGGCGCCGGTGGTGGACGAAAACAACCGCCTGCTCGGGCGCATCACCGTGGACGACGTCGTGGACGTGATGCGCGAACAGGCCGAGCGCGAGCGGCTCGACCGCGCGGGCCTGCGCGAGGCCGAGGACCTTTTCGCCAGCGTTTGGCAGACGGTGCGCAATCGCTGGACCTGGGTCGCCATCAATCTCGTCACCGCCATCATCGCCTCGCGCGTCATCGGTGCCTTCGAGGGCACGATCGTAAAGCTGGTGGCGCTCGCCTCGCTCATGCCTATCGTCGCCGGCATCGGCGGCAACACCGGCAACCAGACCACCACCATGATCGTGCGCGCGCTCGCGCTCGGCCAGATCTCCGAGACCGGCATGCGCACGCTGTTCGCCAAGGAGATCCGCGTGAGCCTCGTCAACGGCCTGGTGTGGGGCGGGCTGCTGGGGATCATCGCCTACATCCTCTACGGCCTGGTCTATCTGGGCATTGTCATGACGGCGGCGATGACGCTGAACCTGTTGCTCGCCACCTGTGCCGGCGTGGCGATCCCGCTCGTGCGCTACCGGCTCGGCCGCGATCCGGCGCGCGGTTCGAGCGTGCTCATCACCGCCATCACCGACAGCGGCGGCTTTTTCATCTTTCTGGGTTTGGCGACCCTGTTCCTGGTCTGATTCCGCCGCGCTCCGGCCTCAAGGCAGAAATGCCCGCACGGGTACCGGAACCCGCCATTTATCCGCTGGATTTGCGCTTCTTCGGACCTGTGCCATATTTGGTAAAGGAAGAGAGGAATCGCAATATGCTGCCCAACACCATTCAACTGATCAGTCAGGCCATCAAGGAAAAACGTTGCATCGCCATCCGCTACCACGACCAGCGGCAGATCCGGGTCGTGGAACCGCACGCGGTCTACACCGACGAGCGCGGCGACCTGTCCATGGATGCCTATCAGACGCGCGGCCATTCAGCCTCCGGCCGTCCGCCGCCGTTCTGGCGCCCGTTCCGGCTGAAGAAGATAACCGCGGTTTCGGTGCTCAAGGAAAAATTCCAGCCGCGGATTGCGGAAGGATTCAGCGCCAACCGCCTGAAATATCGCAGCGGACTGGTCGCGATTGTGCAGGACAGCCAGCCAGCCTTCGGTTACGTTTATCCCGCCCAGACCACGGAAATCGGTCCGCACCTGCCTGAAGATCTGCGCCGTTAGAAGCTGGCTGCTATGGCGTTTGCGTGCTCCCGCGGCATTTGTGCATGCTGCAGATCGGAGTTCGGGGTGCGGCGTAGACTGAATTAATTTCCTGACTCCGCATTTCCCCAGACTCAGCGTTGACTGAGCTGCTCCACCAGTGTGTGCACTTCCCGTATGTCGCGAATTTTCATTACCCGTTTGGCGAATCGGGTGAGTTCCCCGACGTTACTGTCGCGCACGATTTTCTTGACTTCCAGCAAGGTGACCGGATGCATGCTGAACTCGGTAAGCCCGAGTCCGAGCAGCAGGCTGGTATAGCGCGGATCGCCCGCCATTTCGCCGCACATCGCCACCGGTATGCGCGCCTTCTTGCCCGCCTGGATCGTGAGGTCAATCAGGCGCAACACCGAGGGATGCAGCGGATCGTAGAGGTAGTTCACGGCGTCGTCCACGCGGTCGATGGCAAGCGTGTACTGGATGAGGTCGTTCGTGCCGATGGAGAAAAAATCCAGATACGGCGCAAACAGATCGGCGGAGATTGCCGCCGCCGGCACCTCGATCATCCCTCCGACGGGAATCTTCGGGTTGAATTTGACGCGGCTGCGCTTGAGTTCACTCTTGGTTTCTTCGAGCAAGTCGAGCACGCGAAAAATTTCATCCTGGCTCGAGAGCATGGGGATCATCATGCGCACGTCTCCATAAACAGAGGCGCGCAGGATGGCGCGCAACTGGGGACGGAACAGCGAAGTGTCGTGCAGGCACAGCCGTACGGCGCGCAGACCCAGCGCCGGGTTGACCGTGATGGCGGCGCCGGCGCGCCCGCCGTCGACCTGCTTGTCCGCGCCGAGGTCGAGCGTGCGGATGGTGACAGGCTTGCCCGGCATCGACTTGATCACCTTGACGTAGGCGCGGAACTGTTCTTCTTCGTTCGGGGGCGCGGGCCGGTTCATGAACAGGAATTCGGTGCGATAAAGGCCGATACCCTCGGCTCCCGCCTGGGCCGCGGCACGCACGTCCGCGGGCAACTCGATGTTGGCCAGCAGCATGATGCGGCGACGGTCGCGTGTCACCGCGCGGCTGGTTCGGAGGCGGTTGAGTTCGCGGCGCTGCCGCAGTATGTCCTTTTTCCGCCTGCGATACTCCGCGACGATGTGACGGTCGGGCGCGATGATGAGCATGCCGCGTTTGCCATCCACAATGAGTTCCTCGCCGGAACGGACGTAACGCGTGGCGCTGTGCGCCGAGACAATAGCCGGGATGCCGAGACTGCGCGCCAGAATCGCGGTGTGCGAGATCGGGCCGCCCAGGCTGGTGACAAACGCGAGCACGTGATTGTGCTTGAGCATCACCGTGTCAGCCGGCGTGAGATCGTCCGCCACCACGATGGCCCCGGCGGCGATCTTCTCGGACTCGTCATAATTCTGCTGCAACAGGTTGCGCAGGATCCGGGTGACGACCTGATTGACGTCGATTTTCTTGTTGCGCAGGTAATGATCGTCCATCTGCTCGAACATGGCGCTCAGGATGTCGCTCTGGGCTTTGAGCGACCATTCGGCATTGCACTGTTTCTGCCGGATGGTGTCGATCGGCGCCGTCGAGATCATCTTGTCATCGAGCATGAGCAGGTGCGCGTCGAGGAAACTCGACGCTTCCGGCGGCGCATTGGCGGGGATATGCTCGCGAATCGTCATCAGCTGACGGCGCGAGGCCTCGACCGCCCGCTGAAAACGCGTGACTTCTTCCTCGATATATTCCTGGGGGATGGCGTACTCGGGAATTTCCGGCAGATCCCGCTGCAGGACGAAGGCCTTGCCGATGACAATGCCGTCGCTGACGCCGGTGCCGTGAAGCGCGAGCATTATTCGCCCTCCCCGAAGCGGTCATTGACCAGCTCGGTCAGCGACTCGATGGCCTTTTTTTCGTCCTCGCCGTCGGCGCAGATATCGAGTTCCGCCCCCTTGGCGGCCGCCAGCATCATGATGCCCATGATGCTCTTGCCGTTGACCTGCTGACTGTTGCGATGGAGCGTGATCTCGGCGGTGAATTCCGAGGCGAGGCTGACAAACTTGGCCGAGGCACGCGCGTGCATGCCGAGCCTGTTTATAATAATGATTTTCTGGCAGTGCATCACTTCGCTTCCTGTGCTTTCACGGGATTGCCGGCGCAGATGATGCCGCCACATCCACCGCTTAAGGCCTTGTCGATCAAATCGTCCATCTTGAGCTGCCGGTAGTTGAGCACCCGCAGCAGCATGGGCAGGTTGACGCCGGTGATGAGTTCGATTCTGCCGCGCACCAGCAGGCGGCAGGCGATATTCGTGTGGGTGGCTCCGTACACGTCAGCCAAGATCAGCACGCCATCGCCGTCATCCACCTTCTGCAGGCCTTGGCGCAGCAGCCCCTCGATGTTCTCGGGCGGTGCCGAATGGTCGAGCTCAGTGGCTTCGAGTTGCGGCGGGCGGCTCCCGAGTGTATGCACCACCGTGGCAATCAGCCCGGTGCCCAGATTTTTTTCCGCCAAAATGAGTAACCCGATCATATTAATTTCATTTCAGTTCCCGGTGACGCACCTGTGTTTTGATGCTCTTGGTTGAAAAGTACTCCGCCAGCCGGCGCACGAGATAGACCGAACGGTGCTGACCGCCGGTGCAGCCGATGGCGATGGTGAGATAGGTGCGGTCTTCGCGCTCGAAGCGTGGCAGCCATTTTTCCAGAAAACCGCATATTTCCTCAAACATGGCCTTGACCTCATCGTATTGTTCGAGAAAATGCACAACCGGCTCGTCCAGTCCGTTGTATTGGCGCAGGTCGGTCTGCCAGTAGGGGTTGGGCAGACAGCGCACATCGAAAACGAAATCCGCGTCCAGCGGGATTCCCTGCTTGTAGCCGAAGGAGTCAAACAGCAGCGTCAGTCCCGCGGTATCCTCGCCGCGCGCGAAGTTGCGCACC
>JBBTKS010000205.1:0-1849 GCA_038058885.1 Pseudomonadota bacterium | reverse complement strand
CAGCGCATCACCAGTTCAATCGCTCGATCCAGGCTGTCCATTGTCATCTCCATGTCCAATATTGGAAGAATGCGGTGCATTTCCGCGGTTCGGTTCATTTATTTTGGGACAAGGTTCCGGCACTGACAAGGTAAATGCCAACAAAAATAAACCGCCCGTCTGCTGGACTTATACGGGCTCCGGATGTTCAGCGCCGAACCAGCTTCACCTCCGGAAGCAGATGCTTTCCGGCAAACCGGATGGTCAGTATGCCCGCCAGGCACACCAGCACCTCGCCGCGATGAAGATTGCCGGAATGCACGCTGCGGTGTTCTAGAGACCGCCGCGCAGCAGCAGCTCGCGCGGATCGGGATGAAGATAAGTCTGGTGCATGATGGTCGGGTCGGGAAAGCGCCGGAAATAATGCCTGAGCAGCGTCAGCGGCGCCGCGAACGGCATCTCGCTGCGCCGATAGGCATGGATCATCTCGAGCAATTCGGCCTTGTCATCGGCGTCGAGTTGCATTTTCAGATAGCCCATCAAATACATCATGACATTGGCGTGCCGCGCCGGCGTCGCCGGCCGCTGGAGCGCGTCCATTAACCGGCGAATGTAATCGTGCCCAAACTCTTTCAGGTTGCGCCGCCCGGCCTGCGCCACCAGCCGGCCGAGCGCACGATAGGCCTCGACGTCATGTGCCATGAGGGCGAGCTTGTGATGCGTGTGAAACTCCACCAGCCGGGAGGCGGACAGCCCGCGCGCCACGAGTTCCTGCCAACGCCGGTAAACAAAAACGCGTTCGATGAAGTTTTCCCGCAGGCGCGGATTGCCGAGCCGGCCTTCCTCCTCCGCCGGCAACCAGGGCTGCGCGGAAAGAAATGCGTCGGCGTAGATTCCGCGTCCGTTCGCGGCGGGCGCGCACCCGGCCCGGTAAACCTTGACGCGTTCCATGCCGCAACTGGGCGATTTGCTCTTGAAGATATAGCCGCTGAGATTTTCAAGCGCGTGCGCCTGGCGCTTTCCGTAGGCGGCGAGCTTGTCCGTCACGTCGATTGTCGCATCCTTCACGCCCACGGCGCGCGGTGACGCCGGTGAACCCGTCAGCCGTATCGGCGGGCGCGGGACACCAAGCCCGATGGCGACCTCGGGACAGACGGGCACCCATTCGAAGAACTGCCCGAGCGTGCCGGTCAGAAAACTGTCGTGCTTGTGATTGCCGTCAAAGCGCACCTTCTGGCCCAGCAGACAACTGCTGATGCCGAGGCGGATTTTGGGGGCATTTCCCTTGGTGGATTTCAACGGTTATCTGTCCATGGCCTATCTTCGCCACCATTCTAAATCAGCGGGTGTGGCGCGGGCGAACGCAGAAATAAAAAAGCGCGCGGTGTTCAGCCGCGCGCCTTGATTGAGCCCGCAAAACCTCAGAAACGGAAATACACGCCGAGCGACAGCACCGGATACCATTTGAAACTGCCAAGATCCTCCTCGGCACTTTTGCGTTCCTGTTCCAGGTCCGAGGTCAATCCCGCCACCGATCCGGTCGCCGACAGCGACAACTTCGGCGAGCCCTGATACAGCGCGCCGATATCGGCGGACAGGCCCAGTTTGCTGCCCGGGCGGTTGCCCCAACCGAGGCCGAGATACGGCGCGGTCTTGTTGAAGGTGAGCGTGCCGGTCAGCGTTCCCACCTGCGCGGCGGTGTAGCTGACGCCATTGATGGTGTAGGTGGAACCGGCGGAAGGCTTGCCGGTGAGTTTCAATTCATTGTTGTTGTACAGCACGCCGCCGGTGAAGCGGAATACGCCGCTGAAGGGGTGGTAGTTGGCCAGCAGCGACGCGGACTGGAGTTCCAGCTTGTAGTCGTAATCAA
>JBBTKS010000204.1:0-3113 GCA_038058885.1 Pseudomonadota bacterium | reverse complement strand
TCCTGCCGGGGTGCGCGAACACCCCGCGCACCCGCTCGATGGCGCGGATGTCCACCGGACATCCGCGAAATCCCCCTCTCGCCTCCCGCAAGGGGAGAAGGGGGCGAGCCGAGCGCGCTACGCGCGAGTTCGTTTACTCGGGGAGTAGGTGAAATCTTTCCAGGTATAAAACGGTTTTTAAGTGAGTTAATTTTTAATATGGCTAGGTTACAGGAACATTATCGGAAGAGCGTGGTACCCGCGCTGCAGGCCAAGTTCGGCTACCAGAATGTGATGCAGGTACCGCGCATCACCAAGATCACTCTCAACATGGGGGTGGGCGAGGCCATGGCCGATAAAAAGGTGATCGACAACGCCGTCAACGACATGGCGCAGATCAGCGGCCAGAAGCCCCAGATCACCCATGCGCGCAAATCGATCGCCAATTTCAAGGTGCGCGAGAACTGGCCGATCGGCTGCAAGGTGACGCTGCGCGGCGCGCGCATGTATGAATTCCTGGATCGCCTGATCAGTGTCGCGATCCCGCGTATCCGCGACTTCCGCGGACTGCCGTCACGCTCCTTCGACGGACGCGGCAATTATTCGCTCGGCATCAAGGAGCAGATCATTTTCCCCGAGATCGACTTCGACAAGGTCGATGCGATCCGCGGAATGGACATCACCATCGCTACCAGTGCCAAGACCGACGCGGAAGCGCGGGCGCTGCTCGTGGCGTTCAGTTTCCCGCTGCGCACCTGAGGATTTTTGCATGGCCAAGACAAGCATGATCAATCGTGACAAAAACCGCACCGCGCTGGTTGCCAAGTATGCTGTCAGGCGTGGCGAGTTGCGTGACAAGGTGAAGAACATAAAACTTTCCGAAGAGGAGCGCCACGCGGCTATGGTGGCGTTGCAGAAACTGCCGCGTGATTCGAGCTACACACGCCGCCGCAATCGTTGCAGTCTCACCGGACGCTCGCGCGGCTATTACCGCAAATTCGGGCTGTCGCGCTCGAAGTTGCGCGAGATCATGATGCGCGGTGAAGTACCCGGCGTCACCAAGGCGAGCTGGTAAGAGGAATTAATTTATGATGACCGATCCGATCGCCGACATGTTGACCCGTATCCGTAACGGCCAGAAGGCCGAGAAGATGAGCGTGCACGTGCCGGCTTCCAAGCTGAAACTGGCCGTTGCCAAGGTGCTGCAGGACGAGGGCTATGTCGAGGCATGCCAGGAAATCACGGTGGCTGGCCGACCCGTGCTCGACATCACCCTGAAATACCACGGCGGACAGCCGGTGATCGAGCGCCTCGATCGGGCGAGTTCTCCCGGTTTGCGCCGCTATCAGGGCACGAACAAATTGCCGCGCGTCGCCGGCGGCACGGGCGTGGCGATCGTTTCCACCTCGAAAGGCATCATGTCCGACCGCGCCGCCCGCAAGGCCGGGCTCGGCGGCGAAATTCTGTGCATCGTATCGTAAGAGACCGTTATGTCACGAATTGCTAAAAATCCGGTACCAGTTCCGAGCGGCGTCCAGGTGGCGCTTGCCGGCGCCAAACTCAGCGTGAAAGGCCCCAAGGGCAACCTGGAGCATGAGATGCATCCGCTGGTGAAGATGACGCAGGAAGGCAGCCTGCTCAAGTTCCAGCGCACCAATGACTCGGCGCTGGCGCGCGCCATCTCCGGCACCACGCGGGCATTGGTGAACAACATGGTGAATGGAGTCGCCAAAGGGTTTGAGAAGAAGCTCACCATCATCGGCGTCGGTTATCGCGTCGCGGTGCAGGGCAAGAAGCTCAACCTGACGCTGGGATATTCGCACCCGATCGTTTATGACATCCCGAACGGGATCACGATCGAGGCGCCGGATCAGACGAATCTGGTCATCAAGGGCGCGGACAAGCAGCTGGTAGGTCAGGTGGCCGCCGAAATCCGCGACTACCGCTCACCGGAGCCGTACAAGGGCAAGGGTGTGCGTTACGCCAATGAAGTAGTGGTGAAGAAAGAAGCCAAGAAGAAATAACGGCTTCGAATCAGGTAAACGAATTATATGAAAAGAGAAATCAACACACGTCTGCGCCGGGCGCGGCATATCCGGCGGAAAATCATCGGCCTGCAGGCCGACCGTCTGAGCGTGCACCGCACGCCGCGTCACATCTACGCGCAGATCATCGACAAGACGGGCGGCAAAGTGCTGGCCTCCGCGTCCACGCTCGAAGCGGATGTGCGTAGCCAGATCAAACACGGCGGTAACGTCGAGGCGGCGAAGCTCATCGGCAAACGCATTGCCGAAAAGGCCAAGAGCGCGGGTATCACGCGCGTTGCCTTCGACCGTTCCGGCTTCAAATATCATGGGCGCGTGAAGGCTTTGGCCGACGCGGCGCGCGAAAACGGTTTGGACTTCTGAGGACTACATAGTGGCAGCTTTCACGGAATCCGAAGGACGTAGCGACAATTTTCAGGAAAAACTGATCAGCGTCCGGCGCGTGGCCAAGGTCGTCAAGGGCGGCCGGATTTTCGGCTTCTCGGCGCTGACCGTGGTCGGCGACGGCGCCGGTCGCGTCGGCATCGGCCGCGGCAAGGCGCGTGAAGTGCCGGCGGCGGTCAGCAAGGCCATGGAGAACGCGCGTCGCAACATGACCAAGGTTCAACTCAAGGGGCCGACCGTGCATTACGCGGTCATGGCGGCGCACGGCGCCTCCAAGGTCGTGATCAGGCCCGCGTCCGTGGGTACCGGCGTCATTGCCGGCGGCGCCATGCGCGCGGTGTTCGAGGTGGTGGGTGTACAAGACGTGCTCGCGAAGTGCCTCGGTTCACGCAATCCGGTCAACGTGGTGCGCGCCACCATCAAGGGTCTGCAGGCCATTCACAGCCCGGATATGGTCGCGCGCAAGCGTGGCAAGAAAGTCGAAGAAATTCTCGGTTGAGGAGCGGAACCATGGCCAAGAAAAAACTCCGGGTGACGCTGCTGCACAGCTTTTTCGGCACCGGCAAGAAGCATATGGCGACCGTTCGCGGCCTGGGTTTGCGCCGTCAGCGGCATAGCGTGGAGCTTGAGGATACCCCGGCGGTGCGCGGGATGATCAATAAAGTTTCCTACCTGGTGAAGGTAGAGGGTGAGCCGGAGTAGTGG
>JBBTKS010000203.1:0-8367 GCA_038058885.1 Pseudomonadota bacterium | reverse complement strand
CCGCCTCGCACCTGTAAAAACCGATGCATTTACCCGCCAGAAGACGCGTGTCAGGCATCGGAGCTGTCATGGCCCCCAAGCTTCTCCTTGAGCTTGTCGCCCAGGGAAGAGGTGGCCGAGCCCCCCTTACGGGCATACTCCTGCACCGCCTCGTTCTCTTCCTCCATGTCCTTGGCCCGGATGGAGAGCGAGATTTTGCGATTCTTGCGGTCGATCGTGACAATCTTGGCCTCGACGCTGTCGCCGTCCTTCAATACGGAACGCGCGTCTTCAATGCGATCGCGCGCTATATCGGAGGCGCGCAAATAACCCTCAATCTCGTCGGCGAGTTTAATGACCGCGCCCTTGGCCTCGACGCTCGTCACCGTGCCTTTCACGATGGCGCCCTTGCCATGGGCCGTCACGTAGCTCGTAAACGGATCACCTTCGAGTTGCTTCACGCCGAGCGAAATGCGCTCGCGCTCGGGATCGACGGCGAGGATCATGGCCTCGATCTCGTCACCCTTCTTGTAATTGTGCACGGCCTCTTCGCCCGGCATGGCCCAGGAGAGATCGGACAAATGAATCAGGCCGTCGATGCCGCCTTCCAGGCCGACAAAGATGCCGAAGTCGGTGATGGATTTGATCTTGCCGCTGATCTTGTCGTTCTTGTTGTGATTGGAGGCGAACTCCTCCCACGGATTCGGCTGGCACTGCTTCATGCCCAGCGATATGCGGCGGCGCTCGGTGTCGATGTCGAGAATCATCACCTCGACCTCGTCGCCCAACTGCACGACCTTGGTCGGATGGATGTTCTTGTTGGTCCAGTCCATCTCGGAAACGTGCACCAGTCCTTCCACGCCCGGCTCGATTTCGACGAACGCGCCGTAATCGGTGATGTTGGTGACTTTGCCGAACAGGCGCGTGCCTTCCGGGTAACGGCGCTGGATATCCACCCACGGGTCGTCGCCGAGCTGCTTCAGGCCGAGCGAGACGCGGTTGCGTTCGCGATCGTAGCGCAACACCTTGGCTTCGATTTCATCGCCGATCTTGAGCACTTCGCCCGGATGTTTCACGCGTTTCCACGCGAGATCGGTGATATGCAGCAAGCCGTCAATGCCGCCCAGATCGATGAACGCACCGTAATCGGTGAGGTTCTTGACCACGCCCTTGACCGTCTGGCCCTCTTCCAGGCCCGACAGCAGTGCTTCGCGTTCGGCGGAGATTTCTTTCTCGACCACGGCGCGGCGCGAAACCACCACGTTGTTGCGCTTGCGGTCGATTTTGATGACTTTGAATTCGAGTTCCTTGCCCTCGAGGTAACTGGGGTCGCGGACGGGACGGACGTCGACCAGGGAGCTGGGGAGGAAGGCACGGATGGTGTTCATGGCGACGGTGTAACCGCCTTTTACCTTGCCGGTCATGATGCCGGTGACGACGGACTGCACTTCGAAGGCTTTCTCGAGATCTTCCCACGCCTTGGCGCGGCAGGCTTTCTCGCGTGACAGGCGGGTTTCACCGGTCCCGTCTTCGAGCATTTCGATCACGACCTCCACGCGGTCGCCGACCTTGACGGTCACTTCGCCGCGGGCGTCCTGAAATTCAGCGGCGGGGATCACGGCTTCGGACTTCAGTCCGGCGTTGACCACCACCACGTTATCATCGACATGAACCACTTCACCGGTAATCAGTTCACCGGATTTCAGTTGGATTTTGTTCAGACTCTCTTCAAATAATTGCGCGAAACTTTCGGTCATAAGGTTAGATTGGTTCCGATCGCCGGCAGCGAAGGCCATGGCTGTCATGTAGCGACTCTGGTTACTCGGGTTGGTTGAAAGTGGAGATCCCGGCGTCCTGTCCGTTCCCTGGAAAGGCATGGCTACCCCGGCCGTTGCCGCTCCTGCAGCAGGCCATATACATGCTCAACGACCCCGGAAATGTCGAGCTGAGAGGTATCCAGGATACACGCATCACTCGCCGGCTTGAGCGGAGAAGCCTCCCGCCCGGCGTCGCGTGCATCGCGCTCACGGATCTCGTCCAAAAGCCGGCGAAGGTTAACATCGAATCCCTTGTCCTTCAACTGTTTATAGCGCCTCTCGGCGCGAACTTCGGGACTGGCCGTGAGATATACCTTAAGTATGGCGTCGGGAAAAACCGTGCTGCCCATGTCCCGGCCATCCGCCACCAGCCCGGGGGGCTGACGAAAAGAGTGCTGTTTCTGCAATAATGCCAGGCGGACCTCCGGAATGGCCGCCAGGATCGACGCCCGCCGTCCGCTTTCCTCGGTCCGCAACCGGTCGCCGACTTCCTCGCCATTCAGCAGCACATCCACCACGTCGCCACCAGGCTTGGGCAGGAAACGGATATCCATGGCCATGGCCAGGCGTGCCAGCGCCGGCTTGTCGCCAAGATCGATCTCCGTCCGGTTGGCGGCGACGCCCAGCGCCCGGTAAAGCGCACCGCTATCGAGAAAATGCCAGCCCAGCCGCTGCGCGAGCAGCTGCCCGACCGTCCCCTTGCCGGAGCCGCTCGGGCCGTCGATGGTTAGCACAGGTACTTTATTCGTGTCAGTCATGGAAAAAATAAGCACTCACCGCAAAGACGCAAAGAGCGCAAAGATTTTGAAAATTAAAATAATAAAATCTCTGTTTCTGCTTTTCTTTGCGTCCTTTGCGCCTTTGCGGTGAATTAATCAGTTTTTCAAGGTTTGAATAGCCAATCCGGCACGCGCCGCCAATTCCGCAAAGCCCGGGAAAGAAGTATCCACGTTCTTGCAGTCGCGCACCGTGATGGGGCCGGAGGCCGCCAGCGCCGCCACCGCGAACGACATCGCAATGCGGTGATCACCGTGGCTGTCGACCTCCCCGCCCTGCAAACGGCCGCCCTGGATGACGATGCCATCCGGCGTTTCACGCGCGGCAATGCCGAGATGTTTCAGACCCTGGGCCATGACCGCGATACGATCCGATTCCTTCACGCGCAACTCGTGCGCGCCGGTCAGCACGGTTTCGCCCTGCGCGCAGGCGGCGGCGATAAAGAGCGCCGGGAATTCGTCGATGGCGAGTGGCACCTGATCCTCGGGGATGCGAATGCCGCGCAATGGGGCCGCGCGCACGCGGATATCGGCCACCGGTTCGCCGCCCGCTTCACGCGGATTCAGCAATTCCAGATTCGCACCCATGAGCTTGAGGATGTTGATCACGCCGATGCGCGTGGGATTGACACCGACATGTTCGAGCACGATATCGGAACCCGGCGCGATACTGGCGCCAACCAGAAAGAACGTCGCCGAGGAAATATCCGCCGGGACATCGATGTCACGAGCCTTGAGCCGGCCACCGCCCTGCACGCTGACGCGCGCATTCTGCGTCTTCACGGCATAACCGAAACCGCGCAGCATGCGTTCGGTGTGATCGCGCGTGGGCGCGGGCTCGGTGACGGACGTCTCGCCGTCGGCATACAGCCCGGCGAGCAGCAGGCAGGATTTCACCTGGGCACTGGCCACCGGCATCTGGTAATCGATCCCGCGTAATTTCCGGCCGCCTGCGATCCTTAATGGCGGGCGTCCGCCCTCGGCGGTGGCGATCACCGCACCCATGGCGCCGAGCGGGTCGGACACGCGCTTCATGGGACGCTTGCTCAGCGATTCGTCACCTATTAATTCGGAATCGAACGCCTGGCCCGCGAGAATGCCGGCCATGAGCCGCATGGCGGTGCCGGAATTGCCCATGTCGAGCGCCTGTTTCGGGGCTTTCAGTCCGTGCAGACCAACGCCGTGAATAACCAGCTTGCCATGGTCCGGTCCTTCCGCCAGTACACCCATGGCGCGGAACGCACCCAGCGTCGAAAGCACGTCTTCGCCTTCGAGCAGGCCGGTTACGCGCGTCGTGCCTTCGGCGAGCGAGCCGAGCATCACCGAGCGGTGGGAGATGGATTTATCGCCCGGCACGCGGATTCTGCCGGTGAGCTTGCCACCGGGCTGAACTATATAGTCTATGGTCTTGCTCACGGTAACTTATCCGGAAACAGAATCGACAGGATACTCAGGATCAGCCGCGCACGAAAAGAGGCGCCGAGACGCCCCGCGAATCCACGCTAGGCCTGCACATCGAACTTCTTGTTCAATGCGGCGCGCGTATGCTTGGCGCGCTTGAAGGTTTCACACAACCACTCGCCATCGCCCTTCTCGATGGCCGCCGCCAGCGCGCCGAGATCGTCGTGGTACTGCCGCAGCGCCGCCAGCAGCGCGTCGCGGTTCGCCAGACAGATGTCGCGCCACATCACCGGATCACTGCCCGCGATGCGCGTGCTGTCGCGAAAACCACCCGCGGCGCATTCGAGAATCGCGCGATGATCGTCATGCCGCACCACCATGTCCATCAGACAATAGGCCAGCATGTGCGGCAGGTGACTGCTCACCGCGAGGATGCGGTCATGATCCACGGCGGAAAGCGTCGCCACCTCGGCACCCGCCGCCTCCCACATGGCACGCACGCTCGCGGTCGCTTCAGTGTCGGTCTCCGGTTCCGGCGACAGGATCACGCGACGCCCCTGGAACAGATCCGCCTGCGATGCCGCCACGCCCGATTGCTCGGTGCCGGCCAGCGGATGTCCCGGCACGAAGTGCGCGAAGCGCTTGCCGAGCGCAGTGCGCGCCGCCGCAATCACGCTGCCTTTGACGCTGCCCACGTCGGTCACCACCGCCCGGTCCGCCAGCGCCGGCCCGACCTCGCCAAGAATTTCCGCCATGCAACCCACCGGCACCGCCAGCACCACCATGTCGACGTGGCGCACGGCGTCGGCCAGTGATACTTCCGCGCGATCGATCACGCCAAGCTCGACCGCCTGCTGCAGATTGCCGACGCTGCGGCCGTAGCCGACGATTTCATGCGCATAGCCCGCCACGCGCAATGCGCGCGCCAGCGAACCGCCGATCAGTCCGATGCCGACGATGCAGAGCTTATTGATCACGCATGACCTGCTTCAGCGCCGTGATGAAGCGCAGGTTTTCCTCGGGCCGGCCGATGGTAATGCGCAGATGATTCGGCATGCCGTAATTGGCCACCGGACGCACGATCACGCCGGCGCGCAGCAGTGCTTCGTAAACCGGCGCGGCCGGGCGCCCGAAATCAACGCACACGAAATTGCCGGCCGACGGAATGAATTTGAGCCCCAGAGACTTGAACGCTCCGGCGAGCAACTGCATGCCCTCGCGATTGACCTCGGCGGCGCGCGCCACGTGCATCTCATCGTCCAGCGCCGCGGTGGCCGCGGCCAGCGCGACGCTGTTCACGTTGAACGGCTGGCGCACGCGGTTGAGCACGTCGGCCATCTCCGGGCTGGAGACGGCGTAGCCCACGCGCAGCCCGGCCAGGCCGTAGGCCTTGGAAAAGGTCCGCGTCGTGACCAGATTCGGATACTTGCCGGCCCAGGCGACGCTGTTCGGATAAGCCGCTTCGTTGACGTACTCGAAATACGCCTCGTCCACCGCCACCAGCACGTGCGCCGGCATGGACTGGATGAATTCCTCGAGTTCCCCGGCGGCGAGCCAGGTGCCGGTGGGATTGTTGGGGTTGGCGATGAATACCAGGCGCGTGCGCGCATTCACCGCGGCGCGCATGGCCGCGAGATCATGGCCCCAGTTCCTGGCTTTGGCGATGACGGGTTTGGCGCCGACCGCGCGCGTCACGATGGGATAAACCGCGAACGCATGCTCGGAGAACACGACTTCATTCTCCGGCTGCACGAAGGCGCGCGCCAGCAGTTCGAGGATGTCGTTGGAACCGTTGCCGAGCGTGATGTTCCCGGGAGCGACACTGAGCTTGCGCGCCAGCGCCTGCTTCAACGCAAAACCGTTGCCATCGGGATAACGGTGAATGTCGCGCAGCGCCTGGCGCGCCGCTTCCAGCGCGCGCGGACTCGGGCCAAGGGGATTTTCATTGCTCGCGAGCTTGATGGCATTGGTGACGCCGTACTCGCGCTCGAGTTCCTCGATCGGCTTGCCGGGTTGGTAGGGCGAGAGCCCCTGCACACCGGGAATCGCCAGGCGCAGGATATCCGTCGCCATCGACGTCACAGCACTGCCCTGGGATAGGAACCGAGCCGCTTCAGGAACGCTGCCTCTTTCTCCAGTTCGGCCAGCGCCTTGGCCAGCTTGCGGTCCTTCGCGTGACCGTCGATGTCGATGAAGAACACATACTCCCACATGCTCTGACGCGACGGGCGCGATTCGATGCGCGTCATGTTGATGCGGTTCTTGGCGAGCGGCGCGAGCAGCCGTTGCAGCGCGCCGGGCCGGTTGCGGCTGGACAACAGCAGGCTGGTCTTGTCGTTGCCGCTCGGCGCGGTCTCGAGCGTGCCGATCACGAGGAAGCGCGTGGTGTTGTCCGGGCTGTCCTCGATATTGGAGGCGAACATCTTGAGGTCGTAAAGACGCGCCGCCGAATCGCCGGCGATCGCCATGGTACCGACATCCGCGGCCGCGATGCGCGCCGCCTCGGCGTTGCTCGCCACCGCCACGCGCTCGACGCCGGGCAGGTTGGCGTCCAGCCACTCGCGGCACTGCGCCAGCGACTGCTGGTGCGACACCACGCGCCTGGCCGCCTTGATATCATTGCCCTTGCCGAGCAGGTGATGGTGGATGCGCAACTCCACTTCGCCGCAGATCTTGAGCGGCGAGGTGATGAACATGTCGAGTGTGTGATTGATCACGCCCTCGGTGGAGTTCTCCACCGGCACCAGGCCGAACTGGGCGCTGCCGGATTCCACCTCGCGGAACACCTCATCGATGGCCGCGAGCGGCGCGGTTTCGATGAAGTGGCCGAAGTGCTTGAGCGCCGCCTCCTGGGTGAACGTCCCCTCGGGTCCGAGAAACGCGACACGCAGGCGCGATTCGAGCGCCAGGCAGGCGGACATGATTTCGCGGAACAGCCGCGCCATGGCCTCTTCGGACAGCGGACCCTGGTGGCGCGCCATCACGTTGCGCAACACCTCGGCCTCGCGCTCCGGCCGGTAGAAGTTGTTACTGCCTTCCCGCTGCTTGGTTTCGGCGATTTCCAGCGCCAGCCGCGCGCGCTCATTGATCAACGCCTGGAGCCTGATGTCCAGCGCGTCGATTTTTTCGCGCAGGATTTTTATCTGCGCCCCGGCTCCGCCGTTTTTGCCTTTTTTGCCCATATCCTCAGACAATGCGCGCCATCAGCACGCCGCCGATACCCGCCACCTTCAGACGCACATCTTCCGTTATCGGGCTGTCGAGGTCCACCACCGTGTACGCGTAATCGCCGCGCGAGCGGTTGACCATGTCATGGATGTTGAGCTTGGCCTGCCCGAGGGTTTCGGAAATCAGGCCGAGCATGTTCGGTACGTTGGAATTGGCCACGACCAGGCGATACGCGGTCTCGCGCGCCGGCGCCACGTCGGGAAAGTTCACGCTGAAGCGTATGTTGCCGTTGGTCAGGAAATCCTTCACCTGCTCCGCCACCATGACGGCGCAATTGTCCTCGGCCTCGGCGGTCGAGGCACCGAGGTGCGGCAAGGTGATTACGCGCTCATGGTTTTTGAGCAGGTTGCTCGGGAAGTCACAGACATAGCCGTACACCTTGCCGAGTTTGATCGCATCGCTGACGGCAGCGTCGTCCACGATCCCCTCGCGCGCGAAATTGAGGATGATGACGCCGTCCTTCATGAGCTTGAGGCGTTCGACATTGATGAGATTCTTCGTCGACTCCATGAACGGCACGTGAAACGTCACGAAGTCGGCGGCGCGCAGCGCTTCGTCGACGGTGTTCGCCTTCTTCACGTCGGCCGACAACTGCCACGCGCCCTCGACGGTCAGCCCCGGATCGAAGCCGATCACCTTCATGCCCAGCACGATGCCCAGGTTGGCGACGTTGCGCCCGATGGCGCCGAGGCCGATGACCGCCAGCGTGCGCCCGGGCAGCTCGAAGCCCGCGAAATTCTTCTTGCCGGCTTCCACCGCCTTGCTGATCTCGGGGTCGGTACCGGAAAGTCCGCGTGAGAATTCCCATGCCGGGCCGATATGACGGCAGGCGAGCAGCATGCCCGCCAGCACCAGCTCCTTTACCGCGTTGGCGTTGGCGCCGGGCGCATTGAACACCGGGATGCCCATCCTGGTCAGCTTCTCGACCGGAATGTTGTTCACACCTGCACCGGCGCGGCCGACGGCCTTGAGACTCTTCGGAATAACCATGTCGTGCATCTTGAAGGAACGCAGCAGGATCGCATCCGGCTCCTTCGAATCATTGGAGACCTGGAACTGTTCCTTCGGCAGGCGCGCCAGCCCGAGCGGAGAGATGTTGTTGAGTGTCTGAATCTTGCACATTTGTCCAATCCTAAATTAGTTTTTACCGCCAGGACGCCAGGAGC
>JBBTKS010000202.1:0-10214 GCA_038058885.1 Pseudomonadota bacterium | reverse complement strand
TGGCGATCGTCCCATCCGCCTGCTGATAATTCTCCATGATCGCCACCAGCGTGCGTCCGACGGCGAGCCCGGAACCGTTGAGCGTGTGCACCAGTTCGGGTTTGCCGGTCTGAGGATTGCGCCAGCGCGCCTGCATGCGCCGCGCCTGGAAATCCTCGAAGTTGCTGCACGAGGAAATCTCGCGATATTTGTTCTGGCCCGGCAGCCAGACCTCGATGTCATAGGTTTTGGCGGCGGAAAAACCCATGTCGCCGCAGCACAATGCCACCACGCGATACGGCAGCTCCAGCTTCTGCAAAATCTTTTCCGCGTGGCCGGTCAGTTCTTCGAGCATCTGATACGAGTCCTGGGGGCGGACGACCTGCACCAGTTCGACCTTTTCAAACTGATGCTGACGGATCATGCCACGCGTGTCCTTGCCGTAGGAACCCGCCTCGCTGCGGAAGCATGGCGTGTGGCAGACGTATTTGCGCGGCATGGTGTTGGCCTCGACGATAACATCGCGCAGAATGTTCGTGACCGGTACCTCGGCCGTCGGTATCAGGTAATAGACCTGTTCTCCCTTCAACGCGAACAGGTCCTGTTCGAACTTGGGCAATTGACCGGTGCCTCGCAGGCTGTCGGCATTCACCATATAAGGCACGTAGGTTTCGGTGTAACCGTGCTCCTGCGTATGGAGATCGAGCATGAACTGGATCAGCGCCCGGTGTAGGCGCGCCAGTGGTCCATTCATGACCACGAAGCGCGCGCCGGTGATCTTGGCGGCGGTGTCGAAATCCATCATGCCGAGCGCGGCGCCGATATCCACATGATCCTTGGGCGTGAAACCGAACTGGCGCGGCTCGCCCCAGCGACGGAGTTCCTTGTTGTCATTCTCGTCCTTGCCATCGGGGACGCTGGCATGCGGGACATTGGGAATCCCGAGCGCCATTTCAATGAGTTCGTTCTGGATCTGCTCCAGCTCGGTTTCTGCCTGCTTTAGCGCCGCGCCGGCATCGTTGACCTCCTGCATCAGTCGCGTGGTGTCCTCGCCCTTCGATTTCGCGATACCGATGGCCTTCGACTTGGCGTTGCGATCCTGCTGAAACTGTTGAGCAATCACCTGCACGCGTTTGCGCTTTTCTTCGATCATCGCGAGAGCCTGCGTGTCCAGGCGGTAACCTCGGCGGGCAAGCTGGCGCGCCACTTCTTCGAGGTTGGCGCGGAGTAGTTTAGGGTCGAGCATATCGGAAGCTAACGGGTTGGGAGTTGCGAATCAGTCTTCATTCACGCGCGCCTGCCACGAGACGACATGGCCGGGTGGAAGAATGTCCTTGAGGTGCGCGAGGATGCGCTTCACTTTGGCCGGCTCGTCGAAGAACTCGATCACCACTGGCAGGTCGAGCGACAGATCGAGCAGCGTGGACGAATGCACCACGCCCGAGCGCCCGAAGCCGGAGACGCCCCGGAACACCGTCACGCCGCGCACCTTCTCCTCGTCGTGCAGTTTCGCGAGCAGCTTTTTCAACAGCTTCTCCGCCTCGGTGAGATAGATACGCACCATGGTCACGTCGCTGAATTTCATACCTGCCTCCCCAGAATGACGCCGACCCAGGTGGCGCCGACGCACAATAACAGGCTGCCGGTCATGTTCGCGGCGGCCTTGAACCACGCCCCTTGCTCGATCAGGTTGAAGGTTTCGATGGAAAACGAGGAAAACGTGGTGAAGCCGCCCAGCACACCGATGAGTATTCCGGCACGCAGCACGGCGTTGTCGCTCAGCCGGTCGACAAACAACACGAAAAGAAATCCCATCGCCAAGCAACCGACCACATTGACCGTCAGGGTGCCGTAGGGGAAAGACCGGCCGGCGAAAGAATGCACCCAGGTGGACATCCAGAACCGCAACACGCTTCCCACAGCGCCGCCCGCGGCGATGGCCAGAACTTGATTCATGGAGTAAGGCGTTTCACGATATGAGAATTTTCGTTTTTATCATTCCCGGGTCTTGGATCGATCATACCAGTACTTTGCTTTCTCCGGGTCGCGCGGCAAACCGTTCAAGCCGTCTTCATAGCCCTTGGCCAGGGATCGCTGCGCCCGCTTCTGTCCGTTTTCCGCGGCCTTGCGCAACCATTCCATCGCTTTGGCCTCGTCCTTCTTGACGCCCATTCCGTAACCATACCCGACGGAGAGGCGGTACTGGCTTTCAGCGTCGCCCTTCTCCGCCGCCGGGCGATACCATTTAAGTGCCGCGGCGAAGTCGCGATCGACGCCGCGTCCCTTTTCATACATTTTGCCCATGCCGCGCTGCGCCCGCACATCGCCCTTTTCCGCCAGCGGCTTCCAGATACGGAGCGCCATGTCATAGTCGCCGGCGTCATAGGCCGCCGAACCGGCTTCATAATGGGCACCGGCTGGTGCCGGAGCGGAAGTTGGCGCGGGTGCCTGCGCAGGCGATGTCGGTGTCGTTGAGGTGGCACCGCCGGCCAGGACCAGCGATGACGCTGCCCAAAGCACTACACCAATTACTGTCTGTTTAACATTCATCATCGTGTCATGTGCCGAAAAATTCATTCACTCGTCTTCTCCGGTTTCTTTTTCACCGCCTTGGCCGCCGACTCGCGGGCTCTCCGGTCGAGCTCTTTCAGATGCGCCAAACGCTCGGCAATTTTACCCTCCAATCCCTGTTCCGTGGGAAAATAATACTGCCGTTTTCCCAGTTCCTGCGGAAAATAGCTCTCGCCGGCCGCATAGGCCTCGGCCTCGTCGTGGGCGTAACGGTAACCCTTGGCGTAGCCCAGTTCCTTCATCAACCTGGTCGGGGCGTTGCGCAGATGCAGCGGAACTTCAAGCGAGCCGCGCTCACGCGCGTCTTTCATCGCTGCCCCCATGGCCGTGTACACGGCGTTGCTTTTCGGGGCGCAGGCCATGTACACGACGGCTTGCGCGATCGCCAGCTCTCCTTCCGGACTGCCCAAGCGCTCTTGCACGTCCCAGGCATTCAGCGCCAACTGCAAGGCACGCGGGTCGGCGTTGCCGATGTCCTCGGAAGCCATGCGCACCACCCGACGCGCGATATAAAGCGGATCGCAACCGCCGTCGAGCATGCGCGCGAACCAATATAAGGTGGCATCCGGGTCGGAGCCACGCACTGATTTGTGCAGCGCCGAGATCTGGTCGTAAAAAGCCTCGCCCCGTTTGTCGAAGCGGCGCACCCCGCCGGTGATGACGTCCTTGATCAGGTCCATGGTAATGACCTGCTTGCCGTCCTGCTTTATGGAGAGATCGGCGGCCATCTCCAGCAGATTCAGCGCGCGACGTGCATCGCCGTCGGCCGCCTGCGCCAGCAGGTCGCGCGCCTCGCCCGGCATTTCCAGTGGCTGGGAACCCAGACCCGATGGTTCGTCTTCGATGGCTCGATCGATGATCTCTCGAACCTCTTCCGCCGTCAGTGCCTTGAGCACGTATACGCGCGCACGTGACAGCAACGCGTTATTCAGCTCGAAAGAGGGATTCTCCGTGGTAGCGCCGATGAAGGTCAGCGTGCCGTCTTCCACGTACGGCAGGAAGCCGTCCTGTTGCGCCTTGTTGAAGCGATGCACTTCATCCACGAACAGCACCGTCGGTCGACCGTCGGCGTGCGCCTGTTTGGCCTCCTCGACGGCGGCGCGAATTTCCTTCACGCCGGCGAAGACGGCAGAGATCGCGATGAAATGCGCCTGCGTGCGATGTGCGATCAGGCGCGCGAGCGTGGTCTTGCCGGTGCCGGGCGGGCCCCAGAAGATCATGGAATGCAGAATGCCGGCTTCGATCGCCTGGCGCAGCGGCTTGCCCGGCGCGAGCAGATGCGACTGGCCAAAAAAATCCTCGAGCCGCTGCGGGCGCATACGGTCCGCGAGCGGCTGCCACGGCTTGGTCTGGGTTTCCGGAAAAATATCCTGCGTGGCCATATTCCGCCCTTTTCACTGCGAGGCAAAACTTAGAAGCCTCAATGAATATGAAATTGATCGCCAGGACGCCAGGAACGCCAGGGTTTGCTAAAACCAAAAGAAATTGCTTTTCCTGGCGACCCTGGCGTCCTGGCGTTTCAGGATCATATTTATTTTGTCAGGTGCTCTTAAAAAATGGCATCTACCTACTCGCCGACCACGTCCACGCCTTCGGGCGGTGTGAAATTGAAACGTGCCGCCTCGATGCGGGCGTTTTCCCGCGGCGATTCGAGCGTCACGCGCGTGGTATGCCCGAAGCCGTCGACCATCTCGATGACGCGCAGTTTGCCTTGCGCAAAGCCGATGCGGATGTCGTCATATCCGCTGTCCTTGTGCCGGGGCCTCAGTTGCACCCACGCAAGGCTGCCCTGCGCGTCAAGCGGCTGAATCGTGAAATTGTCGTCCAGCCGTCCCTTGCCGGCAAGCAGCATCGCCGGGGTATCGTTAAGGCCGCCGGTCAGGTCGCGCACGGTGGCCTGTTGCAAACCCACGTCATACACCCAGAGCCGCTTGCCGTCGGCCACGATCTGCTGCTTGTACGGCTTTTCATAATCCCAGCGGAACTTGTTGGGGCGCTCGATCCACAGGGTCCCGGAAGATTCCTGAACCGGCTTGAGCGACTCGTCGAGCACGACCTGCTTGAACCGGGCGCTGAAACTGTTCACCTCGCGGAAAAAATGACGCAGGCTGTCCGTACCCGACTTGAGATCACCGGCAGCCCAGGCTGGCGCAGCCATAAAAAGAATGCTGGTAAATGAAAAGATAAACATTTTGAAACGCCAGGACGCCAGGGCGAGCCGGAAACAGACGAAGACACTTAACGTGTCTTCGTCCCGGCGAGCGCCCGCACAAGGAAGTGCGGGCCGGGGGATATCGAAGCCAGAGAGTCGCGCCAGGGATGGCTGTGCCCTGGCGCCCTGGCGATCAATTTCATTTTTAAAATAGATTCTAATCATTGCCCGACCCGCGGCGGCGGAGGTGCGATCACCTCGCGGCTGCCGTTGGGTTGCAGCGGTCCGACGACGCCGGAGCGCTCCATTTCCTCGATCAGGCGCGCGGCGCGGTTGTAGCCGATGCGCAGACGCCGTTGCACACCGGAGATGGAGGCGCGCCGCGTTTCGGTGACAATCTTGAGCGCCTCGTCGTACAGCGGATCGGCTTCGCCATTGCCCCCATCCGCGCCATTGCCGCCGCCTTCCTGAAGGAAGCCCTGGTCGTTGACGCCGGTATCGCCATTGAGAATCTGTTCCTCGTAAACCGGTTCGCCACTCTTCTTGAGGAAGGTGGTGACCTTGTGCACTTCATGATCGGCGACGAACGCCCCGTGCACGCGCTGCAGCGATTGGCCCACGCTCAGGTACAACATATCGCCGCTGCCGAGCAACTGCTCGGCGCCCATCATGTCGAGCACGGTGCGCGAGTCCACGCGCGACGACATCTGGAACGCCACACGCGAGGGGATGTTCGCCTTGATGAGGCCGGTGATCACGTCCACCGACGGACGCTGCGTGGCCAGCACCAAGTGCAGGCCGGCGGCGCGCGCTTTCTGCGCCAGCCGTGTAATAAGCTCCTCCACCTTCTTCCCGACCACCATCATCAGGTCAGCCAGCTCGTCGACGAGAATAACGATCAGCGGCAGCGGTTTCAGCTCCGCCGCCTCCTCACCCGGCTGCACCAGCGGGTCGGTGATCGGCTTGCCGGCCTCCTGCGCGTCCTTGATCTTGCGGTTATAGCCCGCGAGATTGCGCACGCCGAGCGCGGCCATCAGGCGGTAGCGCCGCTCCATCTCGGCGATGCACCACTTGAAGGCGTTGGCCGCCTGTTTCATGTCCGTCACCACCGGCGCCAGCAGATGCGGGATGCCCTGGTACACCGCGAGCTCCAGCATCTTGGGGTCGATCATGATCATGCGCACGTTTTCCGGCGTGGACTTGTACAGCAGGCTCAGGATCAGCGAGTTGATGCACACCGACTTTCCCGAGCCCGTAGTGCCGGCGATCAGCAAATGTGGCATCTTGGCGAGATCCACCACCACCGGATTGCCGCTGATGTCCTTGCCGAGCGCGAGCGACAGCGGCGAGACGGACTCCTCATAGGCCTGCGAGGCCAGCACCTCGGTGAGGCGTATGGTCTCGCGCCCTTCGTTGGGAATTTCAATGCCGACCGAGGTCTTGCCGGGAATGTTTTCCACCACGCGCAGGCTGACCACGGAAAGCGACCGCGCCAGGTCGCGCTGCAGGTTGGTGATCTGCGAGGCCTTGATGCCCGGCGCCGGCAAGACCTCGAAGAGCGTGATCACCGGGCCCGGATGCACGGCCACCACCTGCGCCTCGATGTCGAAATCGAGCAGCTTCTTCTCCAGCAGCCGCGCCATGCTTTCCAGGGATTGTTTCGAGAACTGCGGCAACTTGTCCTTGTCCGCCGGGTCCAGCAGCGACAATGGCGGCAGCTCGCCGGGGGATGGCAGGTCGAACAGCGGTACCTGTTTTTCCTTTTCCGCGCGCTTGCTCTGCGCGGGCTTGGCGATTGAAGGCTCAATGCGCGGCGGGGTGTGTCGCTCCAATGCTTTCATGTCCTCACCCACTACCTCGCGCCGTTTCTGCTTGGCGCGCATGCCGATCAGCCGGTCAACCTGCGTGGAGGTAAAACGATAAAGCCAGTCGGCGAAGACGAAACTCCACCGGCCCGCGCTGTCCATGACTTTGAGCCAGGAGAGCCCGGTATAAATCGTGATGCCCGAGAGAAACAAGGCCAGCAGGAACAGGGTGGCGCCGGTGAAACTGAAGGCCGAGGCCAACCCCAGCCCCATGGCATTGCCCAGCCAGCCGCCGCTGGCGAACGGCATGCCGGTCTGGCTCTGAGCGAAATGCAGGCCGCCCAGTCCGCAGGCGCCGATCATGACGGCAATGAAACTTCCGATCATGAGGAGACGGTGCTTCAGCCCCGGTGCCTCCGGGTCCTTGCGATGCTGGTATATATGCCAGCCGGAAAAGCCGATCATGACCGGAAACAGGAAGGCGACGTAGCCGAACAGGTTGAACAGGACATCCGACAACCACGCCCCGGCGCGTCCCCCGACGTTGGCCACGGCATCGCTCGACCCCAGGTGCGACCACGATGGATCGGTGGTGGAGTAGGTCCACAGCGAAATCAGCAGATAGATGGCGATTGCGGCGAGGACGTACAAGGCCGCTTCACGCAACAGGTGGAGAATGCGCGGTGTCAGCGGTGGACTGGATTTGTTCCGGGTGGCCTGCGTCACAACCTTCCTTAGAGTGCCGTAAAAAGTGGCGGCATTTTCCCATTTTTCAGGGCATTGCGCCAATTATATAGCTGTTCACGGATGTTCATGGCGCCAGCGCCGCCGCCACGGCCGGGTGGACAATTTTCCCACCGGCGACGTTCACACCCTTGACGATGGCCGGATCGTTCAGCCCGCCTTCCGTCGCCAGTTTCAGCACGTAGGGCGTGAGCACGGTCGATAACGCCTGCGAAGCCGTGCGCGGCACCGCGCCGGGCATGTTGGTCACGCCGAAGTGCACCACGCCGTCCTGTACATAGGTGGGATGCTCGTAATCAGTCGGGCGGATCGTCTCGATACAACCACCCTGATCCACGGAGATATCAATGATCACGCTGCCCGGTTTCATCTTGCGCACCATCTCGGCGGTCACGAGCTTGGGCGCCTTCGCGCCCGGAATCAGCACCGCGCCGATCAGCAGATCGGCGCTGTAAACCGCCTCGGCGATTAATGGCGCGTAGGACGGCAAGGCGGTCACGTTCGGCCCGAGCGCATGCATGCGTTCCAGTTCCTCGCGGCGCGGCGCGAACACGGTCACCTGCGCGCCGAGCGCCGCAGCGACTACCGCCGCATTACCGCCGGCAACACCCGCGCCCAGGATCACCACATGACCGCGCTCGGTGGACGGCATTCCCCCGAGCATGACGCCACGCCCGCCCGCGTGGCCGTGCAACAACGTCGTGCCGATATGCACCGACAGCCGTCCGGCGATGTCGCTCATGGGTGCGAGCAGCGGCAGTTTTCCGCCGGCCTCGACGGTTTCGAACGCCACCGCCGTCAGGCCCTTGTCCTTCAGCGCCTGCGCCAGCTTCGGCGTGGCCGCCAAATGCAGGTAGGAAAACAGGATATGGTCCTTGCGCAGCAGATCGTACTCAGCGGCGATCGGTTCCTTGACCTTGAGCACCAGCTGCACGCCGCCATAAAGCGCGGCGGCATCAGGCAAGATCTGTGCGCCGACGCGGCGGTAATCCTCGTCCGGATAGCCGCTCGCGACACCCGCGCTCGACTGGATGAATACCTCGTGCCCATTCCGCACCAGTTCACTCACGGCGGGCGGGATCAGGGCCACGCGCCCTTCCCGCACCTTCACTTCCTTCGGAATACCAATCCGCATGCGTTCTCCTTTACCGTGTTTGCGTCCATGGCGTAACATACGCACCAAATCGCGGCTACTCCATCGGGGCTGCACGATAAGAACTTCCGCGGTTTTTGTCTATCGAATGTTTTCCTGTCTCGCTACGGAGTTACCGCATAATGGATAAGGTCAAGCACTGCCGGCTGCTCATTCTCGGCTCCGGCCCCGCCGGCTACTCGGCCGCGGTTTACGCCGCGCGCGCCAATCTCAACCCGGTTCTCATCACCGGCCTGGAACAGGGCGGCCAGCTCATGACCACCACCGACGTGGACAACTGGCCCGGTGACGTCGAGGGCCTGCAGGGCCCGGCGCTGATGGAACGCATGCAGAAGCACGCCGAGCGCTTCAAGACCGAGATCGTGTTCGACCATATCAACAAGGTCGAACTCAAACAAAAACCGTTCCGCCTGACCGGCGACTCAGGCGTTTACACCTGCGACGCGCTGATCATCGCCACCGGCGCCTCGGCCAAATACCTCGGCATACCCTCGGAAGCCGCCTTCAAAGGCAAGGGTGTGTCCGGTTGCGCCACCTGCGACGGATTCTTCTATAAAGGTCACAAAGTCGCCGTCATCGGCGGCGGCAACACCGCCGTGGAAGAAGCACTTTACCTGTCCAACATCGCCCAACATGTCACCGTGGTGCACCGGCGCGACACCTTCAAGGCCGAGGCGATTCTAATTGACCAGCTCATGGCAAAAACCAAGGGCGGCAACATATCCGTCGAATGGAACCACGAGGTGGACGAAATTCTCGGCGACAAGAACGGCGTCACCGGCGTGCGCATCAAGGACAAGAACGGCAAGAAGAAGGAACTGGCCGTGCAGGGTGTGTTCATCGCCATCGGTCACGCCCCCAACACCGCTCTGTTCGAGGGCCAACTGGAAATGCACGGCGGCTACATCAAGACCCAGTCCGGCAACCAGGGCAATGCCACCGCCACCAGCGTCCCTGGCGTGTTCGCCGCCGGCGACGTGCAGGATCACATCTACCGCCAGGCGGTCACCTCCGCCGGCACCGGCTGCATGGCGGCGCTGGACGCGGACCGCTATCTGCAGAAACTTAAATAAGTCTCACCGCAAAGGCGCAAAGATCGCAAAGTAAAACCAAAGCAATATAAAAATGAAAATCTGATCTTGCTTCTCTTTGCGCCCTTTGCGTCTTTGCGGTGAAAGTTTTTATGGGCTAAGACCATGTCCACCGACGACCAGGATGACGACGACCCCGACCTGTTCCGCAAGGCCGTCGGCAAAATCCGTCCGGTAAAACAGGATAAGTTTCATCCCAAACCCAAGCGCCGCAAGCCGGTTCCCGAGCAGACCCTGCGCGACCAGCGTGAAGTCATGGACAGCCTGCTGTCCGACGACTACGAACCGGCCGACATCGAAACCGGCGATGAGTTGCTCTACACCCGTCCCGGCCTGCAATACAGCGTCATCCGCAAATTACGCCGCGGTCAATATGCCATCGAAGCCGAACTCGACCTGCACGGCGCCACCGTGATCCAGGCGCGCGAGGCGGTGAATACTTTCCTCCAGAACGCGCGCGACCAGGACAAGCGCGTGGTGCGCATCATTCACGGCAAGGGAAACAGCTCGGAAGGCAAACTGCCGGTGCTGAAGGGAAAGGTCAATTCCTGGCTGCGTCAGAAAGGCGAAGTGCTGGCCTTCTGCTCCGCCCGTCCCAACGACGGCGGGACGGGGGCGGTGTATGTGTTATTAAAGCGAGGTTGATTTATAAAAGCAGGGTACAGATCCTGAAAATCAGGTTCAGAGAAGAATGGCACTTACTTAAGCGGTTTCATAAC
>JBBTKS010000201.1:0-9382 GCA_038058885.1 Pseudomonadota bacterium | reverse complement strand
ACGAAGCGCTTCTGGTTGCCGGCCAGTGCCTCGCTGCCCAGCGCCTGCCCGATGCGCTCGACGATGGCCGGCGTGAGTGTCTTGCCGACGATGCCGCGGATGTCGTAGGCCTTGAAGATTTCAGGTGGAAGCGAGGCGGTCGCCGCGCTGGCGGCGGTGTCGGATTTTGGCATGGCAATAGGATTCAGGTTCGGGAAATTCTGCGGGTCAGTTTAACGCATCCGGTCGCTTCAGGCGAGATGGACGGGTGTATCCGGCGCGGTTTTATCCGGGATGTGGCGCCGGGTTCAACTGACGATGACCCGTTTCTTTTCGGGAGCTCCGGCGGCCGGGTCGTAGACTTTGGTGATATTGCGGCCGGCTTCCTTGGCCTGAAGCAAAGCCTGGTCGGCGCGCCACAGCACGTCGTCCGGCTTGGTGTCCTTGTCGTACATCGTGCTCAGGCCGCCGGTCCAGCGGAGTTGATGGATGACGCCCTTGGTCAGCGGTATCTCGCGCGGCAGTTGCCGGCGCAGACGCTCGACAAAATTTTTCGCATTCTGCAGCGAGGCGTACGTATAGATGATGCAGAATTCGTCTCCGCCCAGACGCGCCAGTACGTCGTTTTGGCGAACGACTTTTCTCAGGGCATTGGCGAATCCGACGATGAGTGCGTCGCCCGCGTCGTGGCCGTGGACGTCATTGACCTTTTTGAAATAATCCATGTCGATCATCAGCACGGACGAGGGACCGTTGGCCTTGGATGCCTCGAACAGTTCCTTGAGCCGTTCCTCAAAGCGCCGGCGATTGTCGAGCTGCGAGAGATGGTCCATCAGACCCATGTCCTTCAGCTTCTGTTTCTCCTCGACCAGTCTTTGCCCGCGGTCGCGGAGGTAATCGAAGATTTCCGCGAACTCATGCAGCGCCATCGGATAGCCCACGCGCACGCTGCCTTCGCGCAGGTCGCGGAACATGCGGATCAGGGAACGGATGTCATGTCGCACGGCCCCGGAGGTCTGGCGGTAAAGACGGAACAGCACGACGACAATCACGAGCAGGGCGAGCAGGATGAAAGCAAAATAGAAAACCCTGTTTCCGGAGATCATCGCGGAGGGGACTTCGCCGGACTGGAACATCAGCGTCCAGCGACTGTCGCCCAGGGCGCTGGTGACGGCGGCGGTATTGGCGGATGCCGTCTCGCCGACGGCCAGCACCGTTTGCGCGGGGTTTCCCGCGACCGGCTGTTGCAGTTCCATGTACCCGCCCGGCGGCAATGCCAGTTCGATAGCGGACTGCAGCGGTGTGCGCGCGAAGCTCGCGAGCAGATAGCCGGCCGGCTTCTGGTTCTCATCCCGGACCACCACGGCCATGTCGTAGTGCTCCGAAGGCGAGCCGATCGCATGAAATTCCGGTGCGGCAGGGGTATTGCCCATGGAGACGCGCTGGATAAAGTCGACACAGGCGCGATCCAGCGTCTCGGTGAGGAGCGTCTTCCCGTCGCTGTTCCGCGGCAGCAGCCGGACCGACACGGCGCCCGGCAGCATGGATTTGATTTCATCCTCTTTGCGTTGCCGTTCCGCCGGGTTGGCGTGCTGCAGCATGCCCAGCACCACCGGCTGGCCCGCGATCTTTTCCAGCCTCTGGTGCTGTTGCGTGAGCAGTTCAGCGATGCGATTGGACGCCGTGCGCGCGGTTAAAGACGCGCTTTCCTGATAGGAGGACAGCTGCATGTCGCGCAGCGCCAGGTAGCCGGCGTAGCCGGCCGCGCCAAAACACAGGAGCAGGATCAGGAACACCTGAAGATGAACGCGTGTCAGCGACTGGGCCATGATGGTGGCAGATCTCCTGGCGTGGCGGCTTTCCGTCCGTTAGCAGACATCATCCTTAACTATAAAGATAGGAGAGTCCGTCGCGGCAGGCCAGTATAAGGCCGGATCTTCCGACCCGTGGCGAGAAATTACAGACACGCGATGAGACAGGAGGCTATTTTCGCCCCGAGTGACCGAATCCACCCGCGCCGCGCCGGCTTTCCTCGAAATCTTCCACGACCTGAAATTCAGCCTGCACCACCGGGACGAACACCATCTGGGCGATGCGGTCGCCGGGTTCGATGGTGAACGGCTCGCGACCGCGATTCCACACCGAAATGAAAATCTGGCCCTGGTAATCCGAGTCGATGAGGCCCACGAGGTTGCCGAGCACAATGCCGTGTTTGTGCCCGAGGCCGGAGCGCGGCAGCAGCACCGCGGCCAGATCGTTGTCGCCGATATGGATGGCGATTCCCGAAGGCACGAGATGCGTCTCGCCGGGCGCGATGTGCAGATGTTCGTCGAGGCAGGCGTACAGATCCATCCCGGCGGAACCGTGCGTGGCGTAGTGCGGCAGCGGAAATTCCGCGCCGATGCGCTTGTCGAGGATTTTGACTTCTACTTTTTGCATTACTTATGGTCTCCGTAACCGGTGCACTTTGGCGTCGTTTTTGGCACGATACCTGGCGGCGATATGATGGATGAGGGCGCGGGCAAGCTTCGTCTTCGGCTGGGTGGGAAGCTCGGTGACGCTCTCGCGCTCGACCAGCAGCAGGCTGTTTTCGTCCGTGGCAAACCCGACGTCCGCGCCGACGCGGTTGGCGGCGACGAGGTCGAGTTTTTTGCTTTCCAGCTTGGCGCGCGCGTGTTGCTCGAGATTTTCCGTCTCGGCCGCGAAGCCGACGGTGAATGGCGCGGGCCGCCGTGCCGCAACACTCGCGAGTATGTCGGGGGTACGCTCCAGTTCGAGCGTGATCGTTGTTTCTGTTTTCTTGATTTTCCGTTCCGCGGTTCGTGCCGGGCGGTAGTCGGCAACGGCGGCGACGCCAATGAAGATGTCCGCTTCCGCGGCATGCTGGTGTACCGTGTCATGCATTTCCTGCGCGCTCTCCACGCGCACAGTGCGCACGCGGTCGGGGTCCGGGAGCGACGTGGGACCGGAAACCATGATGACCCTGGCACCCGACTCGGCCGCGGCTTCGGCGACGGCGTAGCCCATTTTGCCCGAGCTGCGATTGGTCAGGCCGCGCACCGGGTCGATGGCCTCCCAGGTCGGCCCCGCGGTGACGAGGACGGTCAGGCCGTCGAGTTCGCCGGTGGCGAAGAGTTGCGAGGCAAGCGTCACCAGCTCGACGGGCTCCAGCATGCGGCCGGGGCCGATTTCACCGCAGGCCTGCGATCCTTCAGCCGGACCGAAAATCCGGATGGTGTTTTTTTTGATCGTTGCCAGGTTCGATTGGGTGGCGGCGTTGTTCCACATCTGCTGGTTCATCGCGGGCGCCACCGCGACCGGGGCCTCGGTCGCGAGACACACCGCGCTCAGCAGATCGTCGGCGCGTCCCTGCGCCAGCCGCGCGAGGAAATTGGCGCTCGCCGGTGCCACCAGCAGGGCGTCGGCCCAGCGCGCGAGTTCGATATGGCCCATGCCCGCCGCTTCGGCGCCTGCCCCAGCATGCTTTAGGCCGGGGCCGGTATCGAGCAACTGCTGATGCACCGGATGACCGCTCACCGCCTGAAGAGTTAAGGGCGTGATGAACTCGGTCGCCGACCGGGTCATGATGACGCGCACCTCGGCCCCGGCGTCGCGCAGACGCCGCACCAGGTCGGCGCTTTTGTACGCCGCGATGCCGCCGGTGACGCCCAGCAGAACACGTTTATTTATCAGACTGCCCATATGTTAAAGTGTACTTGCCAGATGCGCAGGGAACAAATTGTAAAGGATAGTCTCATGGCGATCAGCGAATGGCCGGAACACGAACGGCCGCGTGAAAAGCTGTTGCAGCGTGGCCCGGCGACCCTCTCGGACGCCGAGTTGCTGGCTATTTTCATCCGTAGCGGCGTTCCCGGCAAAACCGCCGTGGACGTGGCGCGCGACCTGCTCGCCCGATTCGGCGGTCTGCGGGAACTGCTGGCAGCGAGCGTCGAGGAACTGTGCCAGGCGTCGGGCATCGGCGAGGCCAAGTACGTGCAGCTGCAGGCCAGCCTGGAAATGGGACGCCGGTTTCTCGCGGAAAAGCTCAAGCGCGAGGTGACGCTGGGCTCCACCCGGGACACGATGGATTTCCTCCAGGCCCAGCTGCGGGACCGCAAAAACGAAGTGTTCTGCGTGCTGTTCCTCGACAACCGCCACCGGGTGCTGGCCTTCGAGGAGCTGTTCCAGGGCACCCTGAACGGCACCGCGGTGTACCCGCGGGAGGTCGTCAAGCGTGCGCTCAAGCATAATGCCGGCGCCGTGATCCTGGTGCATAACCACCCCTCCGGGGTGGCCGAGCCCAGCCGGGCGGATGAACTCCTGACCACCCGCCTGCGGGAGGCGCTGACGCTGGTGGATATTCGTTTGCTGGACCATCTGGTGGTGGGGGACGGCGAAATGGTCTCCTTCAGCGAAAGGGGCCTGATTTAGAACGGTGAGTCCCTTCTCCCTCAGGGAGAAGGACAGGATGAGGGGGGTGTCTTAGGGCTACCCAGTTTGGACAGATTCTGATATAAATCGCGTCCTTAAATTTCATCTTATCCCCCTCACCCCTTACCCTCTCCCTCAGGGAGAGGGGGAGTAGGCGGGTGAGGCAATCGTAGATATTTGGGAGATTTCCGATGTCGAGAGTATGTCAGGTGACGGGCAAGCGCGTACGCACGGGCAATAACGTGTCCCATGCGAACAACCGGACCCGCCGCCGCTTCCTGCCCAATTTGCAAAATCGCCGCCTGTGGGTGGAGAGCGAGAAACGCTGGGTGTCGATACGCCTGTCGAGCCAGGGGCTGCGTACCATCGACAAGAAGGGCATAGACGCGGTACTGGCCGAGATGCGCGCCCGCGGCGAGAAGATATAGCAGTTAAGTAAGGTATAGGAGTCACTATGGCCAAATCAGCACGTGAAAAGATCAAGCTCGTCTCCAGCGCCGGGACCGGGCATTTCTACACCACGACCAAGAACAAGCGCACCACCCCGGACAAGCTCGAGTTCAGGAAATACGACCCGGTGGTCCGCAAGCATGTCGCCTACAAGGAATCCAAGATCAAGTAGGCGTGCCCGCGATCTTGAGAATCTTCAAATAAAGCCCGGCTCGCCGGGCTTTATTATTTCCGCTATCCTTATAGGTACATGGCGGAAAGCATTGATCAGGCGGCTGCCGCGGAGGGCTGGCTATGTACAAGCCCCCGTTTTTCTGAGATAAATATCGCCCGTAACGGTTTTTGATTTAGGGAAGATCCGTTGTGTATGCATTAAATCAGCAAGTTTTGAGGACCGACGCATCAGGGATGCCGCTTGAATGGATTGATTTCAAAGAGGCCGTGCGGGTCTATCATCTCGGGCAGGTGGCCTACACCTGCGGCGTGTCGCTGTACCATATCCACGGCGGGCACAACGCCGTCACCGGCCGGCGCTCCGTCATCGAGATCAACTCCATCATCGCGACCCACGGGGACAGCCACGCCGTCCTGAAGGCGCGGGCGCATTACGTCCCGCCGCTCAACAACCAGACGCTGTTCGCCCGCGACGCCCATTTGTGCATGTATTGCGGCGGGCAGTTTTCGTCACGGGGCCTGTCGCGCGACCACATCAAACCCCTGAGCGTCGGCGGCACGGATACCTGGAACAACGTCGTGACCGCCTGCAAACGCTGCAACAACCACAAGGCGGGGCGCACGCCGGAGCAGGCAGGACTGGAACTGATTGCGGTGCCGTTCATGCCGACTCACGCCGAATACATTTATCTCCAGGGCAAGCGGATTCTGGCGGACCAGATGCATTTTCTGCTGGCGCATTTCCCGCGCCACAGCCCGCTGCACAAGCGCCTGGCCAGATCAGCCTGAAGCGCCCCGCCATGAAAACAAAAAACCCGCCACCGGCGGGTTTTTTGTTTGTCGACCGGAATTCGAAACAGCGATAAATCAGGTCGCGGCAGGTACGAGCGTGTAAGTCCGCAGCTTCTGCGAAAAATGATGCAGTGCCTCGATACCGGTGGCCTCGGCCTCGCGGCACCATTCCTGCAATGCCTGCAGCAGGTGCTCCTGCGTGGCGGCGGAGCGCTGCCAGACGTCCTGCAGTTTCTGCTTCATGACATACACGGTCTTCAGCGTGCCGTTACTTTCCAGTACCGTGTCCAGCCACTTGCGCGAGGCTTCATCCAGCAACCCCGCCTCGCGCACCATCAGCCGCCGTGCGCGCTTGAGCAGCGTCCAGGATTCGCGGTCGGCACGATCGGCCTTCTTCAGTTCCTCGCGATGCACATGCTGCATCACCTCGCGCGCAAACTGCGACATGACCAGGAAGCGCGCCGTGATCACGGCCTTCACCGTGTCGACATCGATGTGCTGCTTGGCGGAATCGCAGGTGAGCTCCGGCGGAATTTTTTTGACGCGTGCCAAGCCCAGCGCCTTCATCGTCTGGATATACAACCAGCCGATGTCGAATTCCCACCACTTGGACGAAAACTTGGCGGAACTCCCGAAGGTGTGATGATTGTTGTGCAGCTCCTCACCGCCGATCAGGATGCCCCAGGGGACGATGTTGGTGCTGGCGTCGCTGACCTCGTAATTGCGGTAGCCCCAGTAATGGCCGACCCCGTTGATGATGCCGGCCGCAAAGATCGGAATCCAGATCATCTGGATCGCCCAGATCGTAATGCCGATCGGGCCGAACAGCGCCACGTTGATCGCGAACATCAAGGCGATACCCTTGCCGCTGTGGCGCGTGTACAGGTTGCGCTCCAGCCAGTCATCCGGCGTGCCGTGACCGTACTTCTCCATCGTTTCGGGATTCTTCGACTCTTTGCGATAGAGTTCCGCGCCCTGCCACATCACCGTGCGGATGCCGAACTGCCGGGGACTGTGCGGATCGTCCGGTGTTTCCACCTTGGCGTGATGCTTGCGATGGATGGCCGCCCATTCTTTCGTGACCATGCCGGTGGTCAGCCACAGCCAGAAGCGGAAGAAGTGACTGATGACGGGATGAATATCCAGCGCCCGATGGGCCTGGTGACGGTGCAGATAGATGGTGACAGCGGCGATCGTGATGTGAGTAAAGATAAGTGCAACGATGATGTATCCCCACCATGGGAGAACAATCAGTCCTTCAAGCATTCGTATAACCCCGTTTAATTTAACAATGTATTGTGCAAGTATACCAGAAAGGACTCATGACCGCGTGTTGTCGCGCGGGCCCCGACAAAAAGCTTCCTATCCCTACAGAATATGCCCGCACCGAAGACGCCAGCGCTTACCACGGACATCATTATTGAACTCAAGGATCGTCCGGATGTGCCGATCGTGCTGATCCGGCGCAAGAACCCGCCGCAGGGCTGGGCCTTGCCCGGGGGGTTCGTCGACGTCGGCGAATCGCTCGAACACGCCGCCGTGCGCGAAGCCGAAGAGGAAACGGCGTTGCGCGTGACGCTCAAGATACTGTTGGGTTGTTACTCCGATCCGACGCGCGATCCGCGCGGTCATACCGCGTCGGCGGTGTATGTCGCCGAAGCGGTGGGCGAACCGCTGGCGCAGGACGATGCCGCGGGCGTGGCGATATTCAGCCCGGAGGCCTTGCCTTCGCCGCTCGCTTTCGACCACGCGCGGATTTTGCGCGACTACCTGATCTGGCGTCAGCAGGGGAAATTGCCGGGCCCGGAAATTCCTTGATGTACACGTCGCGCTGCGGAAAGGGCAGGGTAATGCCCGCGGTTTTGAAATCCTTCCAGATATGCCGGAACAGATCGGAGCGCACGTCGGCGCCGCGTTCCGGATCTTCGATCCACACGAGCAATTCCAGATTCACGCCATTATCCCCGAAGCCGGTCAGCACGGCCGCGGGCGCGGGATCCTTCAGCACGTAATCCTGCCCCAGCGCAACGCGCGCGAGGCGCGCGATGGCGCGCTCCGGATCGTCCTCATAACTGATCTGCACGGGCAAGCGCAAACGGATGCGACGATCGCCCTCGTACGACCAGTTGGTGATATCGGAGGTCATGAGGTTCTCATTGGGCACGAGAACATCCATGCCGTCGCGCGTGCGAATCACGATGTGGCGCGTGTGCAGCGCCCTGACCGTCCCGAAGGTGTTGCCGAAACTGATGACATCGCCCGGGCGGATGGAGCCTTCGAAGACGAGAATAAAGCCGCTGACAAAATTGCTCACCACGCGCTGCAGGCCTAGCCCCAATCCCACGCCGAGGGCGCCGCCGAAGATCGCGAACGCGGTGATATCGATGCCCGCCGCCATCATCGCGGCGAGCACGGCGAGGGTGAGCAGCACGAACTTGACGATTTTCGACAGCGCGATCTTCATGCTCTCGTCGAGCACGCTGCTGCTCGCCACGCGGTTGCGGATGGCGTTCGCCAGCCACAGCGCCACCAGCAGCATGATGGCGCTGGACAGCACGAAACTCACCACGTTGAGCAGCGAAATGCGCACCTTGCCGAAACTGAGCGCGTAGTCGTCGAGCAGCTGTTCGACCCAGGGCAGCCAGCCGAGGATATGCAGCGCCACCAGGGTCCAGATCGTGACCGTCAGCACGCCCTCCCAGGCCTTCAGCGGTCCGCCCGGGCTGAGGCTGTGACGCAGCACGAACACGCCCATGCGGATCACCGCGAGCGCGCCGGCCAGGATCATCGCCGGGCGCAGCAGGCCGGTGGGCCAGCCCTGGTTGCGCAGGACGGCGGAGAAGGCCAGCAGCCACAGCCACAGCAGCAGGGGAACGAGGGCCAAGGCGCCGGAGCGCACCGCGGTGCGGCGCACACCCTCGATGCCGCCCGCTTGGGCGACGCTCAGCAGCCGGTCGCCGATCAGTTTGGTGAGCAGCAGGCCGGCGAGAAAAATACCGATCTGCCACCAAGTGAACGGCGCATTCAGGAAATCGCGGATCGTTTCGCTGGAGGGAAGGGCGTCAAGCAGATTTTGCATGCGGAAGGATGAACCCGGGGGCGGCCGGCGGCGCCCTTCGTTCCTAGGATAACGAGAACCTACCTCAAAATATAGGTAGGGTGGGCACCGCCCACCGTCGGACAGCCAGCGAAGTCGTGTTGGTGGGCAATGCCCACCCTACGAAATATATGTCAGAGTATTTTTGAGGCAGGTTCGAGTCGTCCGCGCAAAAAAAAGCCCGCGAGGAGCGCGGGCTGGAGGAGAGAGACGGTACGCTGTCTCAGGGCTTTACATAGGAGAAACCTTGCGATTGCAGGTTGGCAAGTTCCGCCACGCCGCTCGGAACGATGTCCTCCTTGGAGACGTCGTAGAGGTCGTTCTTGTAGTCGATCTTCTTGCCCACCAGGGTGTTGTTGCACACGTTGAAGTGCACGCCCTGCCGCTTCAGGTTGCTGATCTTGTCCTGGAAGTCGGGGTTCTTGTTCGCTATCTTCAGCAGGTCCACGCCGGGGCCGT
>JBBTKS010000200.1:0-1568 GCA_038058885.1 Pseudomonadota bacterium | reverse complement strand
CTGGCGAAGCCGTGTTGGTGGGCGATGCCCACCCTACAAACATATGCCAGAGTATTTTGAGATAGGTTCTAATCTTGTTAATCCTGTTTTAATCCTGTGAATCCTGTCTAATGTTGTCTTTCTCGGCATGCTTGGTGTCTTGGCGGTTCAAAATCATAATTTCAGAAACTCTTAGAAAACATTCCGCAGCCAGTGGAAATTACCGTCCGCGCCGTCTCCGGTCAGCGCTACGATATCAAAACGGCAGGCTTTCTTGGAGGCCCGCGGCGTATTCTGCAGGTAGTGTTCCGCGGTGGCGCGCAGCCGGGCCTGTTTGCGGGTGTCCACGGTTTCGGCCGGCGTGCCGAAAGCATCCGATGAACGGTAACGCACCTCGACGAATACCAGGGTGTCGCGCTCCTGCATGATGAGATCGATCTCCCCGAAGGGGCTGCGGTAATTGCGGGTCGTGAGCGCGAGCCCCGCTTGCTGCAGGCGGGCGCAGGCGATGTCTTCCGCCTTACGGCCGCGGCTGAGATTTATCGGGGAGCCCGGTATCATTTTCTATCTCGAATTGTCCCTTGTGCTTGAGGAAGGTGTCCACGAGTTTCGGCACGCCGCGGTTGAACCGGGCCCACAGCAGTTGTCGCTGCAGGCGGCCGCTGCGGTCGAGCGACAGCCCGCTGGTGACGCCGCTGAAGCGGGCACCCGGTTCCATGTTGATGCGGCCCAGATGCGGGAGGATCGCGTAGCTGTCCATGCCGAGCGCGTACAGACGGTCGAGGTCGCTATGCACGAACGGCCAGTTTTGCTGCACCTTCTGGCGCAGCTCCTGGATCCGGCCGTCGCCGACCAGCATCCACGGCATGTCGCCGAAGACGATGCCGTCGAGGTCCACGTCCTGCACGGCATCGCCGGCGCCGGTGAAGATATGCGAGGTCGAGTACACCGGCACGCGCGCGGCGTGATAGAAGTTGAGCTGCGGCTTGATGAGCCGCCCGTGCTTGGCGTCGGTGGCGATGAAGATGTAGTCGATGTCCTGCCGCGCGCGCGAATCGAATTGCAGTTTCTGCCCGGCGATTTTTTCGATCAGGCCCTTGCGCGCCTCGCTCTGGACGATGTTGAGCAGCTGCTTGATGGGGTCGGAATAGTCGACGTCCTGTTCATTGTAGGATTGGCTCGCGACCACGGTGCCGCCAAGACGCTGCCAGTGATTGGCCCAGGCCGTCATCATGCGTTCGCCCCACGGCGTTTTCGGGTAGAGCACGGCGGCCTGCCGGTGGCCGTCGAGGTAGGCGCGTTCGGCCACCTGCTGCGCCTCCTGCTCCGGCGGCAGACCGAATTCGAACAGGTACTTGCTGGCCGTGCCCGGGTCGGTGTCGGTGTGATTGAGCATCAGGGTGGGTACCTTGATGCTGGCCAGTTTCAGGATGGCATCCGCGGCCTCGCGCCCCAACGGTCCCACCACGAACTGGGCGCCCTCGTCGACCGCCTGGGCGTAAATATCGGGCGTCTTCGCGGGGTCCGGGCCGGTGTCGTAGATCCGGATCTTGGGCTTGTCCGGATTGGTGTTGGTGGCGTCCATCCCC
>JBBTKS010000199.1:0-1092 GCA_038058885.1 Pseudomonadota bacterium | reverse complement strand
AGCCTTTCGTAGGGTATTTACTCAGCGGTCAGTAAGTTAGACAACACATGCTGATTGTGTCATCATCCGTTCCGCCATGACGCGAGACGGACGGACACTGGATCACAGCACCTTGGAGACCATCCGCACGATGGCCGTTGAGCGCGAGGGCGAGCGTCCGAGCGACGTGATCGCCAGCTACGGCTTTCACCGCTGCACGATTTATCGTTGGCTCAAGGCGACGCGCGGGCATGGCCGCGGACTCCACGCACTCGCGGCACGCCCGGCGACCGGACGCCCACGGACCCTGATCGCCAGGCAGGAACGGCAGGTCTTTCGCTGGATCAATGGGAAGAATCCGCGGCAATACGGGTTTGATTTTGGTTTGTGGACACGCCAGATCGTGCGCAACTGATCGCGCAGCGATTCGGCGCGCGGTTGAGCCGCGCCTCGATTGGTGCGTTGCTGGCGCGACAAGGACTGACGCCGCAGAAGCCCTTGCAGCGGGCATACCAGCGTGAGACGTATCCCGCGATTGCACGCCACGCGGACCAAGGCCGAGATCTCTTTCTGGGCTGAGTCGGGTTTTCGCGCCGATGCGGCCCACGGCAAGACGTGGGGCGCACGCGCGCACACCCCGGTGGTCCAGGTTCCCGGCCAACGCCAGAGCCTCAGTGCCGCGTCGGCCATCAGTTCCAAAGGCGCCTTCTGGTTCGCCACCTATGCGGGCGCTTTGACCGGCCCGCTATTCGTGGACTTGCTGCGTCGGATGATGCGCCGCCATCGTGAAGATCCGCTGCTGCCGCCGTGCATAGAGTTCTTCAAACCGCATCTGTCTCACCTCCTGTAGGATTCTCGCCCGTGTCATAGTGGCCCTCCTTGAGGGCGCTCCCTAAACCGGACAGATCAAGTGCTACAAAAAGCGGACAGATGATGTGCTATCTACAGAACTCTTTTAGACCGGACTGCAAGCACTAAAGAATGACGGCTGGAGGGGTTTATCCGGCGGCGACAATAAAGAGGGGCTGCGCCCGAATAGCCGCCGGCACGCGCAAGCGAGGTTTGGTGGGCCGTGTAGGGGTCGAACCTACGGCCCGCTGATTAAGAGTGGCA
>JBBTKS010000198.1:0-9981 GCA_038058885.1 Pseudomonadota bacterium | reverse complement strand
ACCGGTTATTCGAGCCTGAGCTATCTCAAGCGTTTTCCGATCGACATCATCAAGATCGACCAGTCTTTCGTGCACGACATCGCCACCGACCCGGACGACGCCGCCATCGTCATCGCCATTATCACCCTGGCGCACGCGCTCGGCATCCAGACCATCGCCGAGGGCGTGGAGACGCGCGAGCAGGCGCAGTTCCTGCGCAAACACGGCTGCGAAGCCATGCAGGGCTTTTACTTCAGCAAACCCATCGAGGCCGACGCGCTGGCGGCGTTGCTGCACAAGCAGGCGCAACAATCCGAACGCGAACGCGTAATGGAATGGTTCGAGCGTTGAGTGCGCCGCGATCGGGCGCTGCCCACGACCGGATTTACGGAACGAACCGGCGCAGGAGCCACACGGAAACGGCGAGCAGCGTTAACCCAAGCAGCATGTTGGAAACAAAGCCGAGGCGGGTTTTGGCTTCAAGCAGGAACGGCACAAAAAACACCAGCGACACCGGCACGATCGTAAAAATGTCGCGCGCAAAACGCGTGAGCAACGCATTATCGTATGTATCGACGTAGAGCCAGCTCATGGCGAGAATCGATGTCAGGGGCAGAGCGATAATCACGGCGCCCCAGAAAGGGTTGCGCTTGGCAACCTCCGCGGCCACCCCGATGATCACCGCTGCAACCAGTACTTTGACCACAAAGAGTAGATTCAACTGGCGGTATTCACGTTTTTGTACGCTTGGGCTGCGCCATATGGATGGCGCGGCCGGCGACGGCGAGCGCCGATTCGTGCAAGGCCTCCGCGAGCGTGGGATGAGCGAACATCGTGAGCATGATGTCCTCGCTGGAAGCACCGAACGACATCGCGAGCACCGCGGCGGCGACAAGCTCGGAGCACATCGGGCCGACCATGTGCACGCCGCGCACGCGGTCGGTGCGCGCGTCGGCCAGAATCTTGATGAACCCGGCGGTCTCACCCATGGCCTTGGCGCGACCGTTGGCGGCGAACGGGAAAACTCCGGCGCGGTAGGGCTCGTTGGCGTTTTTCAGCGTTTGCTCGGTCTTGCCCACCCACGCGATCTCGGGCTGGGTGTAGATGACCGAAGGTATCAGGTCGTAATTCACCGTGGCGGCGTGGCCGGCGATACGCTCGGACACCATGACACCTTCCTCCATCCCCTTGTGCGCCAGCATCGGCCCGCGCACCACGTCGCCCACGGCATGCACGTTGGGAAGATTCGTGCGACAGTGTTCGTCCACGTGCACGAGACCCCACTCGTCGAGCAGCAGCCCGGTTTCCGCGGCGAACAGGCCGTCGGTGTTGGGCCGCCGTCCGACGGCGACGATGAGACGTTCCACGCTTTCCACGTGTTCGCCGTCTTTGTCCTGATAGCGCACCGTGACCGCGTTTTTTTCCGCGCGGCTGTCGAGCACGCGCGCGCCAAGACGGATGTCGAGCCCTTGGGCGGTGAACTGCTTGAGCGCCTCGCGCGCGACCTGTTCGTCGGTCATGGAAAGAAAAGTCTCCTGCGCCTCGAGCAATACCACCTCCGCGCCGAGACGGCGCCACACGCTGCCGAGTTCGAGCCCGACGACACCGGCGCCGATGACGCCGAGACGCCGCGGCACGTCCTTGAAAGCCAGCGCACTCTGCGAATCCACGATCCGCTCCCCGTCGAACGGGGCGCTCTTGAGATTCACCGGCGTCGAGCCGCTTGCCAGGATCACGTGCTCGGCCTGCAACGGCTGCGCCGACTGACCCGACACTTCCACGATATTCTTTGCCAGGAGTTTCCCTCGTCCCGGAATCCAGGTCACGCCGTTGGCCTTGAACAGCGTGGCGATGCCGCGCGTAAGCTCGGACACCACCTTGTCCTTGTGCGCCATCATGGCCGCCAGATCGAGGGAGAGTTCCTTGAACTTGAGGCCGTGCGCGGGGCCGTGATCGCGCGCCAGGATATAAAGCTCGGAGGTTTCGAGCAGCGCCTTGGAAGGAATGCAGCCGGCGTTGAGACAGGTGCCGCCGAGGGCCGGGCCGCCCTGGGGGTCGCGCCAATCGTCCACGCAGGCCGCCTTCAGGCCGAGTTGGGCCGCCCGGATCGCCGCGGTGTAGCCCGCCGGTCCGGCGCCGATCACCACCACATCGAAACGGTCGGTCATGGTCACACTTCCAGCAGCAGCCGCGCCGGGTCTTCGAGCAGGTCTTTGATCATCACCAGGAACTGCACCGCCTCGCGCCCGTCGATCAGGCGGTGATCGTAGGACAGCGCGAGGTACATGATTGGCCGGATCACGACCTGGCCCTTTTCCGCCACCGGTCGTTCCTGGATCTTGTGCATGCCGAGGATCGCGGCTTGCGGCGGGTTCAGGATCGGCGTGGACAGCAGCGAGCCGAACACGCCGCCGTTGGTGATCGTGAAGGTACCGCCGGTGATCTCCTCGAGCGTAAGCCGTCCGTTCTGCGCGCGTTCGCCGAAGTCGCGGATGCGCAATTCGACCTCGGCCATGGTGAGCCGGTCGGCGTCGCGCAGCACCGGCACCACCAGCCCGCGCGGCGTGCCGACCGCGATGCCGATGTCGTAAAAGCCGTGGTACACGATGTCGTGGCCGTCGATCGAGGCGTTGACCTCGGGAAAATGCCTGAGTGCTTCGATCGCGGCCTTGACGAAAAACGACATGAAGCCGAGACGCACGCCGTGTTCCTGTTCGAAGCGCTCGCGATGGCGCGTGCGCAGCTCCATCACCGGCTGCATGTTCACCTCGTTGAACGTCGTGAGGATCGCCGCCGTGCGCTGCGCCTCGACCAGCCGTTCGGCGACGCGCGCGCGCAGCCGCGTCATGGGCACGCGCTTCTCGGGGCGCTCGCCGGCTGGCGCGGGCGGTGCCGCGGGCTTCGGTACCGGCGCCATGGGCGCCGGTTTAGACTTGGCCACGGCCGGCGCGGTGACGGTTTCGTTGATGTCGAGCTGCTTCTGCACGTCTTCCTTGAGCACGCGTCCGCCCTTGCCACTGCCCGACAGCTTGCGCGCATCCAGTCCGTGCTCTTCCATTAATCGTTTCGCCGCGGGCATGACCGCCGCCGCTTTCGGGATGGTTTCCGTCCTCAGGTCCGTAGGCGCGCCATCCCTGGCGCACTTCTCGGTCGCGGCCTGGGACGGCTTCGGCGTCATCTTGGCGGATTTGTCCAGACGCCCCACCACCTCGCCGGATTTCACGGCGGTGCCGGCCGGCATGGTGATCTCGGCCAGTACGCCGTCCACCGGGGCCGGGACTTCGAAAACCACCTTGTCGGTCTCGACCTCGGCGAGCAGCTCGCCGCGCGTGACCGGCTCACCCGGCTGTTTGTGCCAGGCAAGGATCGTTCCTTCGGTCACCGATTCCGGAAAAACCGGAACCGTGATGTCAGTGCTCATCGCTTTCCATCCTCAGGTGCATCAGCGGCGCATCACGGCGCCACCTCTCCTTGTGCCGAATCACTGGCCACCGGTCCCAGGGCCTGATCGAGCAGCTCGCGCAGCTGGCTGATGTGCAACGGATAACTGCCCACGGCCGGCGCCGCGGATGTCGGGCGGCCGGCGTATTCGAGCGTCGCGCCCGGCGGGATCGTGCGCCACAGGCGATGCTGGGTCTGGTACCAGGCGCCCTTGTTGCGTGTCTCTTCCTGGCACCAGATGAAACGGTGCGCGGCGGGATAACGCTGAAGTGCCTGCTTCAATTCCTCCTCCGGAAACGGATAGAGCTGCTCGAGTCGCAGGATCGCGACGTCGCGTCGCCCCAGCGTCTGGCGCCGCTCGACGAGATCATAATAGACCTTGCCGCTGCACAGCACGACCTCCTTCACCGCGGCATCCTCGAGCGTCTCGGTCTCGAACAGCACCGGCCGGAAGCGGCCGAGCGTCAGGTCCTCGAGGCTGCTCACCGAAATCCGGTGACGAAGCAGGCTTTTCGGTGTCATGACCACCAGCGGCTTGCGGCACGACCACAGCATCTGGCGGCGCAACAGATGAAACAGCTGCGCCGGCGTCGTCGGCACGCACACGAACATGTTCTGCTGGGCGCAGAGCTGGAGATACCGTTCGAGCCGCCCCGAGGAATGTTCCGGGCCCTGGCCCTCGTAGCCGTGCGGCAGGAACAGCGTGAGGCCGCACAGCCGGTTCCATTTCTGTTCGCCCGAGCTGATGAATTGGTCGATCACCACCTGCGCATTGTTGGCGAAATCGCCGAACTGGGCCTCCCAGATAACGAGCGTCTTGGGATCGGCCGTGGCATAGCCGTACTCGAAGGCGAGCACGGCTTCTTCCGACAGCGGCGAGTTGATGACGATGAAGCGCGGTTGACCTTCGTAAAGATTGCGCAGCGGCACATAGCCCGTGCCGTCCTTCTGGTTGACCACCACCGCATGGCGGTGAAAGAACGTGCCGCGCCCCGAGTCCTGTCCGGAGACCCGCACACCGTAACCGTCCTTGAGCAGCGTCGCGTAGGCGAGGTTCTCGGCGAAGCCCCAGTCCACCGGCAGCGCGCCGGCGGCCATCTTGCGCCGCGCCTCGTAGATCTTGGTGACCTGGGGGTGAAGCTCCAGACCCTCCGGAACGTGCAACATCTGCTCGGTGAGGCCCCGGACCGTGTCGAGGGTCACGCGCGTGTCCGTCCTCAGGTCCGCAGGCGCGCCATCCCTGGCGCGCTTCTCGGTGCCCGTCTCACAACGGCCGGCCACATACGGGCTCCAGTCGGTACCGTAGGCGTATCCCGCCTGTTCCCGGGGCAGGATACGCGGCGCGGCGCAGGCGCCGGATTCCAGCTGCTGCTGATATTCCCGATCCACTTCCGCGGCCTCGTCGGCGGTGGCGATCCGTGTCTGTGCCAGCCACTGCGCGTAGAGCGCCAGCGTGGTCGGCAACGCGCGGATGCGCTGGTACATGAGCGGCTGCGTCACGGTCGGCTCGTCGGCCTCGGAATGACCATGGCGGCGGTAGCAGTACAAATCGATCACCACGTCCTTGTGGAACGTCATGCGATAGTCGAAGGCGATCTGGGTGACGAACAACACCGCTTCGGGGTCGTCGCCGTTCACGTGAAAGATCGGCGCGCCCACCACCTTGGCGATGTCGGTGCAGTAGAGCGTCGAGCGCGCGTCCTGCTGGTGGCTGGTGGTGAATCCGATCTGGTTGTTGAGCACGATGTGCACCGTGCCCTTGGTCGAGTAGCCGCGCGACTGCGACATGTTGAAGGTTTCCATCACCACGCCCTGGCCGGCGAACGCGGCGTCGCCATGGATCACGACCGGCAACACCCGGTTCCCGAGCCGGTCGCGGCGCCGTTCCTGGCGCGCGCGCACCGAGCCCTGCACCACCGGCCCGACGATTTCGAGATGCGACGGATTGAAAGCCAGCGCCACGTGCACCGGTCCGCCGGCGGTGCCGACGTCGGAGGAGAAACCCTGATGGTATTTCACGTCGCCCGTGCCGCTGTGCTGCACCTTGCCTTCGAACTCGCGAAACAGGTCCGCCGGACTTTTTCCCAGGATATTGACGAGCACGTTCAGTCGTCCGCGATGCGCCATGCCGATGATGATTTCTTTCGTGCCCAGGCCACCGGCGCGCTGGATCAGTTCATCCAGCATGGGAATCAGGCTTTCGGCTCCCTCCAGTGAAAACCGTTTCTGCCCCACGTACTTGGCGTGCAGATAGTGCTCCAGCCCCTCGGCCGCCGTCAGTCGTCCGAGCAGGTAGCGGCGCACCTCGGGCGGATAGTCCGGCACCCCGTGCACGCTTTCGAAGCTGCTCTGCACCCAGCGCTTCTCGGAGGTGTCGGTGATGTGCATGTATTCGGCGCCGATGGTGCCGGCATAGGTGGCGCGCAACTGGGCAAGAATTTCGCGCAGGCTGGCCTGACGCGGCCCTACCAGAGAACCGGTTTCGAACACGGTATCGAGATCGGCCTCGCCGAGGCCGTAGTGGCGCAGATCGAGTTCCGGGAGGTTGGGCGCCTCCCGGAGCCCGAGCGGATCGAGCCGGGCGATCTGATGCGCGCGAAACCGGTAAGCATTGATCAGCTGCAGTACCTTGACCTGCTTGTGCGCCGACTCGATCGGCTCCGCAGCGGGCGGCGGGCGCGGCGCGGCCGCGGGACGCGTTTGGTGCGCGAGACGACGGAATTCATCGCGAATCCCGGAGTGCGGAATGTCCTGCGCTACACCGTCCACGCGCGGCAGGGTTTCGAAGTAGCGGCGCCAGGCGGGAGCCACGGAGGCGGGATCGCGCAGGTATTGTTCGTAGAGATCCTCGAGATACGCGGCGTTGCCCGCCGCGAGCGGCGAAGAACGCCACAGGGCGTTCAGGCTGTTGTCCTCGGCGGTAGGGTTCGTTCGCTTTCTATCCATGACTGCGCGGAATGGCGGGGCAACCGGATGTGCCGCATGTTCAAATCTATATTAGCAGGTCTGGCCGCCGCGGCCGTCGCCGTGGCGCGCAATGAAAAGCTGAATCCCCTGAAAAATAGTGGGCGGATTTTGGGACGGACCGCATCATACCCGCCCCTGAAAATCAGGGTTTGGCGGCCTTCTTGTTGCGCTCCTTGGCGGCTTTGCCGATCAGCTGATCCAGCAGCTTGAACAGCGCCTCTTCGCCGCCGGCCATGGCGGCGCTGGTGAGATATTTTCCATCCACCACCAGCGTGGGCACGGAGTTGATGTTGAGGTCCTGGTTGACCTGCTTGGCCTTCTCGAGCTTCAGGCGCACGCCGAAGGAATTGAAAGCTTCGGTGAATTTCTTGCGGTCGATGCCGTAGCGCGCGACAAAATCGGTGATGGCTTTTTCATCATTGAGTGCGCCCGGCTGTTCCTGCACCGCCTTGAAAAAGGCGTCATGCAGTTTTCCCATCGCGCCCAGCGCTTCGAAGCTGTAATAGGCCTGGGCGTGGATCACCCAGCGCGGCGCGGCGGTGGCGGGCGTGCGCACGAACCGGGCGTTCGCGGGCAGTTTCTTGAGCCAGCGCGTCAGTCCCGGCTCCAGCACATAGCAGTGCGAACAGCCGTACCAGAAAATCTCGCGCACCTCGACCTTGTTCCCGGTCTCGACCGGCGTCGGAAACGGCACTTGCATGTACTGCCGGCCTTCCGTGAATTCAGCCCGGGCCAGGACCGGAAACAGCATCAGCATCGCCAAACATCCACCCATCAGTCGTCGCATTTCATTTCTCCGTAAGATTGATATGTAAGCGTAAGAAATCCGGGGCGGGCACGCATCGGGCCTACAAACGCTCGAGCAGCCGTACATGGATATTGTCGAAGCCGCCATTGCTCATGATCAACACGTGATCGTCCGGTTGCGCCTCCCTGGCCAGCGCCGCGATGATCTCTTCCACCGTCGCATAAGCCTGCCCGCGTCCCTTCAGCGCGCCCGTCACCCGGTCCAGGTTCCAGTTGAGGTCGGCGGGCTTGAGCATCAGCACCTTGTCGGCCTGCGCGAGCGAGGCGGCCAGCGTATCGCGGTGCACGCCCATGCGCATGGTGTTGGAGCGCAACTCCAATACCGCCAGAATGCGCTGGTTGCCCACCCGCGCGCGCAGCGCCTGCAGCGTCGCGGCAATCGCCGTCGGATGATGCGCGAAATCGTCGTACACGGTGATGCCGCGCACCGCACCGCGCACTTCCAGCCGGCGTTTGACGTTGCGGAATTCCGCCAGCGCCGCCAGCGCCGTCTTCACCGGTACCCCGGCGTGACGCGCGGCGGCGATGGCCGCGAGCGCGTTGGCCGTGTTATGGCTCCCGAGCAACTCCCACGCGACCTCGCCCTGGTCCTGCTTTTTAAACAACACCTGGAACCGGCTGGCCTCGGGGTTGCGCGGGACGGCCTGCCAGCCATCCTCCGCGCCGAAATGCTCCACGCCGGTCCAGCAACCCAGCGCCAGCATCTCTGACAGGTTTTTGTCCTGCGCGTTCACCACCAGCAGGCCCGAGCCCGGCACGGTGCGCACCAGGTAGTGGAACTGGCGCGCGATCGCGGCCAGGTCGGGAAAAATATCGGCGTGATCGAATTCAAGGTTGTTCAGAATCGCGGTGCGCGGACGGTAATGGACGAATTTCGAACGCTTGTCGAAAAAAGCCGTGTCGTATTCATCCGCCTCGATGACGAAGAAGGGCTCGGCGCCGAGACGCGCCGAGACGCCGAAGTTCTCCGGCACGCCGCCGATCAGAAAACCGGGTTTTAGCTTGGCATGCTCCAGAATCCAGGCGAGCATGCCGGCGGTGGTGGTTTTGCCATGCGTGCCGGCGACAGCCAGCACCCACCGTCCCGGCAAGACGTTCTCGGCAAGCCACTGTGCGCCGGAGGTATAACGCAAGCCGCGATCGAGCACCGCCTCCACCAGCGCGTTGCCGCGCGACAGTGCATTACCGACGATCACGAGGTCGGGCTTGGCGCTGTCGAGATGCGCCGGCTCATAGCCTTCCATCAGCCGGATGCCCTGGGCTTCGAGCTGCGTGCTCATCGGTGGATAGATTTTGGCATCCGTTCCGGTGACTTCATGGCCCAGGTCGCGCGCGAGCAACGCCAAACCGCCCATGAAGGTTCCGCCGATACCCAGAATATGAATACGCATTAATTTGCCACCGGAGCAGGATTATTGAGGCGCCACGAAACAACCTGAACATGTCAGGTTGGTCGTTTCCATTATGGCATAGGATCTACGTCGTCTTGCCGCCTCAATAATCCGACTATCATACGATCTTTAGTTATTGATCCGGCATGCATCTTCTGAAAAAAAACGAACTGCCTGCAATTTTATCAAAGATATTCTCGTATCTTCGTGACAAACTCATTGTGCCGGATCAATAACAAACAGGCCGGTCACGCCCATGGACAGGATTATATACAGGAGGCTCAGCGCCACGCCCGCCGGTAAAGCCAGGGAGAGAGCATTACGCAGCACGTGACCGAAGACCAGGGTATACCACAGAAGAAACGGCACCCATACCCACGGCGGCGGCAACCACTCCCGGGTCAGGCCGGCGACCGCCCAGGCCAGCAACGAGAGCAAGGCGCCACAGCCGGCCAGGGCCGAGAGTGTCTGAGGAAACCGGTTTTCCGCGTTACGCCAGCGTAGCGCCAAATGGGTCGCCACGATCAGCAGCAGCGTGTCCACGGCGGCCGCCAGTGCGGCGCTGCCGAGCGACAGCGTATCGAGCACACCGATGACGTCGGCCAGTCCATAGGCGATGAGCGCTGCAACCATCCAGCGGTTGGACGTCGGCAGGTCCTGCGGGTTGGCGCGCAGCAGACAGATGCCCAGGAATATTTTCAGCGGCATGGATTCGAAATATTAACCTTCAGTTATCGCCCGTTACGCGCGTGATGCACCAGCGGCCCTGATCGTCTTTCTCGATCCGAACCTGCAAGTGAACCTCGCTGTTCGCGGGCGTCCCCGGCTGCAGGTAGCTGACACGGATCGAGACCGCGCGTCGCAGGGCATCGATATGCCTCGCCTCGCCCAGCGCGAACTTCAATTCCACGCCCTGGGTCTGCTTGGCGCGCAGAAAATCCAGCGCCACCCGAACCGCCAGGCCGTCGAGCAGGTCTTCAGGATTACGATCGGGGGCGAGATTGGCGATGTCGCGCAATTTTTGCATGTCCGCCGGCGTGGTCACCAGGGCTTCGGCGAAATCCAGTGCACGGCCTTCCGGCGCGTTCCAGAACGATTCACAGCCGGCAAGACCAAACAGGAACAAGGCACCCGCGGCCCACGCTGATTTACGGCTGCACGCCTGATACCCTCGCCGGTTCATCGCCTAATCATAAACCAAAAGCCGCCTGTTGCCCGTAGTTGGGTGTCTCCCGGGAAATGCATACACTTCATAATCATGACAGGACGAACGGAGCGAAGCGCAGTAGGTCTTCTCGTCATATGGCAAGACGAACGAGCGCAGCGAGTAGGGCTTCCAGTCTTAATGAGCATGCGCGAAGCGCATCCGGCTCGCCTCCCTCTCCCGCGAAGGCGG
>JBBTKS010000197.1:0-2133 GCA_038058885.1 Pseudomonadota bacterium | reverse complement strand
GATTCTGTCGCTGAAACGCGATGCCGGTCAAGGCAAAACCGGCACCGGCTCCGCGCCCGATCTCGGCACTGGCGTCAAAACGGCGCTGGAAGTCATCGCCAGCGGCGCGGCCACGAAGAAGCTGCATGATCTCGTGGCCCTGAGCAAAAAACTGTCAGCGAAGTGAACGATACCCCCGACATTCTCCGGAAGATCCTGGCGCGCAAGCGCGAGGAGATTGCCACGCGCGCCAGCCGCTTGCCGCTCCAGGAGCTGCGTCAACGTGCCAGATCCGCGCCCGCTGCGCGCGGCTTTTTACAGGCGATTCGGAGCCGGCTTGCCGCCGGTCGTTCCGCGGTCATCGCCGAGATCAAGAAGGCGAGCCCCAGCAAGGGCCTGCTGCGCGCGGATTTCCGGCCGGCCGAGATTGCGCAAAGTTATGAACGCCACGGCGCCACCTGCCTGTCGGTGCTGACCGACGTGGATTTTTTCCAGGGCGCCGACGAGCATCTCCAGCAGGCGCGCGCCGCCTGCGCGTTGCCGGTGCTGCGCAAGGATTTCACCATGGATGCGTATCAAGTCTACGAGGCGCGCGTCATCGGCGCGGACGCCATCCTGCTGATTGTCGCCGCCCTGGAGGATTCCCGGATGCGCGAATTCGCCGTCCTCGCGGCGGAACTGGGCATGGATGTGCTGGTGGAGGTGCATGATGAACGGGAACTCGACCGCGCGTTGGCCCTTGATACACCGTTGATCGGCGTCAACAACCGCGATCTGCGCACTTTCCGGACGAGCTTGGAAACTACTTTGAGTTTGCTCAAGAAAATCCCGCCGGATCGCGTCGTGGTGACCGAGAGCGGCATCGGTACCCCCGGGGATGTCGCGCTTTTACGGGCACAAGGCGTGAATGCCTTTCTGGTGGGCGAGACCTTCATGAAGGCCGACGACCCCGGCGTGAAACTGGAAGAATTATTCAATGTCTCGACACCGCGTCGGGAGAGGAAATCATGAAAGCAACCATCAAGTGGAGCGGCGGGGTCAGTTTTGCCGGCACCGCGGACAGCGGTCACACCGTGATCATGGACGGCGCGCCGGAATCCGGCGGCCAGAACCAGGGCGCGCGTCCCATGGAACTGGTGCTGATCGGCATGGGCGGCTGCACGGCGTTTGACGTGGTGCATATCCTGCGCAAGTCACGCCAGGAAATCGCCGGCTGCGTGGCCGAGGTGGAGGCCCAGCGCGCCGAGACCGATCCCAAGGTGTTCACGCATATTCATATTCATTTTGCCGTCAGCGGCAAGGATCTGGATACGAAAAAGGTCCAGCATGCCATCGAGCTTTCCGCGACCAAGTATTGTTCGGCCTCCATCATGCTCGGCAAGACGGCGAAGATCACGCACGATTTTAAAATTGTGGATATCAAATGAACCGTTGGCGCCCGGAAGACAGGTGATGAAGCGACCGGCAGTGGTTCCCGGACTGCATCATGTCGCGCTGAACGTGCGCGACCTCGAATCCTGCGAAAGGTTTTACACCGAGCTGCTCGGGATGCGCGTGGAATGGCGGCCGGATCCGGACAACGTGTATCTCACGGGCGGGACCGATAACCTGGCCCTGCACCGTGCGCCCGCCGGCGCCGAGCCGGGGCCGGCGCAGCGGCTCGATCACATCGGTTTTGTCTTGCACGACATGGGGGAGGTGGATGCATGGTATGCCTTTCTCAAGTCGAACGGTGTGACCATCGTCAAGGAACCCAGAACTCATCGCGACGGCGCGCGCAGTTTTTATTGTCGTGATCCCGACGGGAACACGGTGCAGATGATCTATCACCCGCCGTTGGCTGGAAAATAACTAGAACCTATCTCAGAAATACTCTGGCATATATTCGTAGGGTGGGCATCGCCCACCAACACGGCTTCGCTGGCTGTCCGACGGTGGGCGGCGCCCACCCTACATATATTTTGAGATAGGTTCTAATAACTATCGCGGAAGCTAAATCCAGTAGGCCGTGCGGGTCATGATTTTTGAATTGCACTGCATCCATTGCTTGACGGGTTCCGGCAAGGCAGCGGCGCCGGATTCGATCGCCACCGTGGCGTGACGGCCTTCGTCGTCGCGCATCTGTTCCAGGATCGCCCGGCTCTTGTCGTCCGC
>JBBTKS010000196.1:0-2765 GCA_038058885.1 Pseudomonadota bacterium | reverse complement strand
GTGGATATCGAGCAGGCGGCAGCCGGGAAAGATCTTGCCGAACTGGTAGCGCAGCAGCTGATCCATGCAGGTGCCGCAGGACACGATCACGGTCTTGATGTCGAGGTAGTTGAGCGTGTTGGCGACGCGGTGGAACAGCACCTGGTTGTCGGTCGAAATCTGATCGCCCTTCTTCGCGTCGCCGCCCGCGGTCTGCGGGTAGCCGCAGCAGAGATAGCCCGGCGGCAGCACCGTCTGCGCGCCGACTTCATATAGCATGGCGAGCGTGGCCAGGCCGATCTGGCTGAACAGCCGCTCCGAGCCGCAGCCGGGGAAATAGAACACCGCCTCCGATTCGTCGTTGGCCTTGCGCGGGTCGCGCACGATGGCGACCTGCTTGCTGTCCTCGACGCCGAGAAATGCGCGCATGGTCTGCGACGGCAGACCCGGCGGCAACGGACGCTTCACGAAATGCACGACCTGCGCAACGACCGAGGCGGTGCCGACGGTGGGAGCCGGGTGCGACTCGCGGCGCGCGAACGGCTTGCTCAGCAGGGCGTAGGCGAGGCGTTGCGCCGCATAGCCCCAGCCGATCAGGAAGCGGCGCATCAGCTTGATGGTCGCGGGATCGGTGACGTTGAGGAACGCGAGCGATGCCCGGGTGCCGAGGCTCAGGCGTTTTTTGCCGCGGGCGCGCAACAGATTGCGCATGTGGATCGTGACGTCGCCGAAGTCGATGTCCACCGGGCAGGGCTTTTCGCACTTGTGGCACACGGTGCAGTGGTCGGCCACGTCGTTCAACTCGTCGAAGTGGCGGATCGAGATCCCGCGGCGCGTCTGTTCCTCGTACAGGAACGCCTCGATGATGAGACCGGCGGCGAGAATTTTGTTGCGCGGCGAGTACAGCAGGTTGGCGCGCGGCACGTGCGTGTTGCACACCGGCTTGCACTTGCCGCAGCGCAGGCAGTGTTTGATCTCGTCGTTGAGCGCGCCCAGTTCGCTCGCCTCGAGGATCAGCGCCTCCTGCTCCACCAAGCGCAGCGACGGCGTGTACGCGCCGTCGAGGGTCGCGCCCGGCAGCAGCTTGCCGCGGTTGAAGCGGCCGTCGGGGTCGATGGCGTGCTTGTAGCGTGCGAACGCCGCGAGCTCGGGCGCGTCGAGATAGTGCAGTTTGGTGATGCCGATGCCGTGCTCGCCCGAGATCACGCCGCCGAGCGACACCGCGAGCCGCATCACGCGGTCGACGATGCGGTGCGCCTCCTGCAGCATAGCGTAGTCGTTGGAGAACACCGGAATGTTGGTGTGCACGTTGCCGTCGCCGGCGTGCATGTGCAGTGCGACGAACAGCCGGCTGGCGCGCAGTCCGGCGTGGATCTCGTCGAGCCGGCGGCGCACGGCCTCGAGCTCGCCGCCGAGGAAGATGTTCTTGAGCGGCCGCTCCACCTCGCGGCGGTAGGAGATGCGCAGGTCGCGCCGTGCGAGCAGGTCGAAGAAGCTGTCGCCCGGCCGGATTTTCGCCCGTTCGGTTTCGTCGAGTGCCGCGGCGTTGCGCTGCGCATCGGCGTCGAGGTTGACCAGGATTGCGCGCCAGCGCGTGCGCACCTCGGTCAGGTGATCGCGCGCGTCGCGTTTCTTGGATTCGAGGATGGCGTCGCCCTCGGCGCTGCGTTCGGCCTCGGGACCGGTGTGCAGCTCGGGCATGTCGCCGGCCAGGGTGTCGAGCACCGCGTCGATCATTTTGAGCTTGTTTTGCGTGGATTGCTCGATGTTGATGCGGTCGATGCCGCGGCTGTAATCGGCCAGGCGCTCGAGCGGGATGACCACGTCCTCGTTGATCTTGAAGGCGTTGGTGTGGGACGCGATCGCCGCGGTGCGCGCGCGGTCGGCCCAGAAACGGGCGCGCGCCTCGGGGCTCACGGCGATGAAACCCTCGCCGTCGCGCCGGTTCGCCAGTTGCACCACGTGCGCGGCGGCGCGCGCCACGGCGTCCTCGGCGTCGCCGGCAATGTCCGCCATCAGCACCATCTTCGGCCGCTCGCGCCGCGCCGCCTTGGTGCTGTAGTTGACCGCCTTCACGTAGCGCTCGTCGAGGTGCTCGAGCCCCGTCAGCGCCACGCCCGGTTCGGCGTCAATGTGACGCTTGACCTCCACGATTGCCGCCACCGCCGGGGCGATGTCGGCACCGAAGAATTCGAGACACACCGTGCGCATGAAGCGCGGCATCCGGTGCAGCACGAACACCGCCGAGGTGATGATCCCGTCGCAGCCTTCCTTCTGCACGCCCGGCAACCCGCCGAGGAACTTCGAGGTGACGTCCTTGCCGAGGCCGGGCTTGCGCAGGTCGCGTCCGGGAATTTTCAGTTCCGCCGGTTCGCCGAGACGCGTGCGGCCGTCGGCGGCATAGCGCGTGAGACGAAAGCGCACTGTTTCCTGCTCGTGGATCTTGTCGAGGTTGTGATCGAGCCGCTCGACTTCGAGCCACTGCGCGTCCGGCGTGACCATGCGCCACGAGGCGAGGTTGTCGAGCGTCGTGCCCCAGCGCACCGCCTTCTTGCCGCCGGCGTTCATGGCGACGTTGCCGCCGAGGGTGCAGGCGTCCTGCGAGGTGGGATCGACCGCGAACACATAATTCGATTCCCCGGCGATTTCCGCGACGCGCCGCGTGACCACGCCGGCCTCGCCGCGCACCGTCGGCACCGGGTGCGCGACGCCGGGCAGGGCGCGCAGCTCCACCGCGTCCAGGGCTTCCAGTTTCTCGGTGTTGATGATGGCGGTGTCGGCGTACA
>JBBTKS010000195.1:0-1188 GCA_038058885.1 Pseudomonadota bacterium | reverse complement strand
CCGCCGCCCTGGATCATGAACCCGGGAATCACGCGGTGGAAAATCGTGCCCTTGAAGAAACCGTTCTCGACGTAATTCATGAAATTTTTCACCGTGTCCGGCGCGTGCTTCGCATCCAGCTCGATCTCGATCACGCCGAGGCTGGTGGTCATGCGCACCCGCGGATTGTCCGCGGCGGCGGCGAAGGCCGCGAAAGGCAAGATGATGGTCAGGGCGAGCAGGACGGCAAATAATTTTTTCATGTTTATTCCTCCGGGGTCGATTCTACAATTTTTTCCAATTTCAGAATGGCGTTCCATTCCTTGGCGGTGACCGGCATGACCGACAGCCGGCTGCCGCGCTGGACCAGCTGCATGTTTTTCAACGCCGCTTGCGCCTTGATCGCAGCGAGCGTGACGGGTTGTTTGAATGTGCGCTGGAAGCGCACGTCCACCATGTCCCACAACGGCCGTTCCGGCGTGCTCTTCGGGTCGTAATGATGATTTTCCGGGTCCCAGGCGGTGGGATCGGGGTAGGCCGCGCGCGCGATCTCGATGACGCCGTAGACGCCCGGCACTTCGCAGCTCGAATGATAGAAAAACGCGAGGTCGCCTTTTTTCATGGCGCGCAGGAAATTGCGCGCCTGGTAGTTGCGCACGCCGTCCCAATGCTCGGTTTTTTTCGGACGTGATTTCAGATCGGCGATGCTGAACGCCTCCGGTTCGGATTTCATCAGCCAGTAGTTCATGTGTACGGCTCGAACTGCGGGATGACCTCGGTCTCGGTACGCGCGTCCGCGACCCATTGCTGGATCGCCGGCAGGGCGGTGATAGTCTGGACATAGGCCGCGGAAACCGGATCGAGTTCGACCGCGTAGGTCACGAAGCGCAGCGCCACCGGCGCGTACATGGCGTCGGCGATGCTGAATTTTCCAAACAGAAAACCGCCGCCTTTGCCGAAACGCGCGCGGCAGTCGTTCCAAAGGGTGGTGATGCGCGCGATGTCCTTCAGCACTTCGGGCGTGCGGCCCTTGCCCGGCAGGTGTTTGCGGCAGTTCATGGACATATGTTGGCGCAAGGCCGAAAAACCCGCGTGCATTTCGGTCGCCACCGAACGCGCCACGGCCCGTGCCGCCGGGTCGGCCGGCCACAGATGCTGGTGCTGATGCAGGCGGGCGTTCCGTTCCGGGAAATTTCCGTCTCGCTGTAC
>JBBTKS010000194.1:0-10790 GCA_038058885.1 Pseudomonadota bacterium | reverse complement strand
TGACTTCGAGTTCGCCGACCTGGCGCTCTCCAAGGGCAGTTTGAACGCCGAGGAGCGTGCCCAGATCGAATCGCATGTCAGCCACACCTACGCGTTCCTGAGCCTGATTCCATGGACGAAAAATCTGGCGAACCTGCCCGCCATCGCGTTCTCGCACCACGAAAAACTCGACGGTTCCGGCTATCCGCGCCGTCTCTCGGCCGATAAAATTCCGGTCCAGTCGCGTATCATGACGATTGCCGACATTTACGACGCGCTCACGGCCGGTGACCGGCCATACAAGCAGGGCCTGCCGGCGGAGAAGGCGCTGGATATCCTCGCGGCCGAGGCCAGGGCCGCCAAGATCGACGCCACGCTTTATCGCGTGTTTGTCGAATCCGGGGCGTGGCGGCTCCAACGCTGAAGGCGTGGTTCGTGGCACCGGCGCCGATTTCCGGTATAATCCGCGCCGCTAGCGTGCTATGGCTTCTTTTCGTTTTCGGCCTGGCTGAAGGACTCCGCCGCCCAACCAACCCATGACTGCCGCAACCCACACGCACCCGAAAGGAAATGGCGCGAAACTGCGCGTCGGCGTGGCCGGCGTCGGCTACCTCGGCCGCATTCATGCGCGTATCTACGCCGCCATGCCGGATGTCGAGCTCGTGGGCGTGGCCGATATCAATGAGACGGCGGCGCAGGAGATAGCCCGGCAATACGGCTGCCACGCGTATGCCGACGCACGCGAGCTGCTCGGCAGCGTGGACGCCGTGAGCATCGTGGTGCCGACGGTCTATCACAGCCAGGTGGCGAAACCCTTCCTCGAACGCGGCGTGCACATGCTGATGGAAAAGCCGATCGCGCCGACCTACGACGAGTCGGCCGAGCTGGTGAAGCTCGCCGAACGCGCCGGCGTCATTTTCCAGGTGGGTCATCTCGAACGGTTCAACGCCGGGGTCATGGCGCTCGCGGAGCGGGTACAGAACCCGCGCTTCATCGAGGTTCATCGCATCGGTCCGTTCGTCGCGCGCGCCACCGACGTGGACGTGGTGACGGACCTCATGATCCACGACATCGATATCGTGTTGTCGCTGGTCAGGTCCGATATCCGCAACGTCGCCGCGACCGGCATTCATGTGTTGACCGATCACGTGGACATCGCCAACGCGCGCATCGAGTTCGAGAACGGCGCGGTCGCCAACGTTACCGCCAGCCGCGTGTCGAACAAGAAGCTGCGGCGCATCCGCGTTTTCGGCGATCATCAGTATTACGGCCTGGATTACGCCGAGCAGAAGCTCGACATCACGCACGCCCTGCCGGGCGAGGGCGGCGCCAAGTGGCCCCGGATCGTCACCGAAACGGTCCCTATCACGCCGCGTCCGCCGCTCGACGCCGAGCTGGATGATTTTGTCAGAGCCGTGCGCACCGGAACCCCGCCCGTGGTCAATGGCCACGTCGGGCTGGAGGCATTGCGCGTCGCTCAGTTGGTAAAGGAGAAAATCGCCGCATGCACGCCATAACCAAGACCAGGCCCGTCCCGTTTCTCGATCTTTCCGCGCAGTACAAAAGTCTTGAGGCCGAATGGCTCGCCGCCATCCGCGAGACCGGCGCGCGCGGCAGTTTCATTCTCGGTCCCCATACGCAGGCTCTGGAGAAGGAATTTGCCGAATACGTCGGCGTGAAGCATGCCATCGCGGTGGCGAACGGCACCGACTCGCTGTTCCTTTCGCTCCGCGCGCTGGGCATCGGCAAGGGCGACGAAGTCGTCACCACGCCGTTTACCTTCTTCGCCTCGGCCGAGACCATCGACATGGCGGGCGCGACCCCTGTGTTCGCGGACATTCTCCCGGGCAGCTTGTGCCTCGATCCCGCGAGCGTGCGCGCCAGGATCACCGCCAAGACCAGGGCCATCGTGGTGGTGCATATTTTTGGTCACCCGTCAGAGATGGGCGAGATCATGGAGATCGCGAAAAAGCACAAGCTCGCCGTGGTCGAGGACTGCGCCCAGTCTTTCGGCGCCCTGCACGACGGCAAAGTGGTCGGTTCGATCGGCGACACCGGCAGTTTCAGCTTCTATCCCACGAAGGTGCTCGGCTGCTACGGCGACGGCGGCATGGTCACGACCAGCTCGGACGCGGTCAACGAACACATCCGCCGGCTGCGCAACCACGGCGCGGTGAAACCCTTTGTCCACACCGAGATCGGCATGAACAGCCGCCTCGACGAAGTTCAGGCCGCGGTGCTACGCATCAAGCTGCGGCACATCGGGGATGACATCGCCGGCCGGCAGAAAGTGGCGGCGGAATACACCAAGCGGCTCGCGGGCGCGTCCGTGAAAACGCCATCGCTGCCGAGAAATGGCTCGCACGTCTTCAATCTCTTTACCATTCGCGTACCGAAACGCGACGCCGTGCGCCAGGCGCTCACCGATGCGCAGATCGGCAGCTCGCAGTGCTATCCGCAGGGTTTGCACCTGCAAGAGGTGTACAAGCACCTCAACTACAAGCCCGGGAGCCTCCCGGTGTGCGAACACGCCACCACCGAAACGCTCTCGCTCCCCATCTACCCCGGCATGCCGCTCGATCACATCGAGCGTGTGTGCGAAGTTCTGCTCGGTGCTGTAAAAGGCTAGAAACCATCTCAAAAAATGTGGGGTGCGCCCTGCGCACCGATCCTTGATTCGAAGAAACCCATGGTGCGTGGGACGCACCCTACATGATAGGTTTTGCACTTGTACGTGATTAGGTACCATTATTGGCGGTGTTACGCCGGGGGAATGCACTTGGCTACTTAAAGACTGACATGCGGCGCAATACGCTGCGCTATTGCCCTACGCGAACTCCATCCGGCTACAATTAAATTTCTTAGAACGTCCCGCCGTCCCAGCCCCACATGGAATTCTTGGCGTCGGCGAATTCGATGTAAATCCGTTCCGACGGAATTTTAAGCTCGTCATTCAGGAACTGGCACAACACCCTGGAGAGCGTCTCGGTCTTGCTTTCCAGCAGCCCGATGGATTTCAACTCGAGGTAGGCGCAAGGGTGGGCGTCTCCCGCAAACATCATGGGCTGCACGGGGTCGAAGCGCACCATGACATATTTCTCGGGCTTGCCGAGATTTTTTGACACCAGCACGGAAAGCTTTCTTAAAATCTCCTGCTTCGCGTCATCCGTTATCTCGCGATTCGTCTGGATTTTCAGATAGGGCATGAGGGCTCCTCCTGGATTGCCATGGGGGACATAATAATCCACCATAGCACGATAAATGAAACAGTCTTCGCCATCCTGCGAGCGCAACAAGGAGCCGATTCTGGCGGTACTGCGCGAGATCCTCTCCGTTCCCGGCCTGGTGCTCGAGGTCGGCAGCGGCAGCGGACAGCACGCGGTGCACTTTGCGCGCGGTTTGCCGCATGTCGAATGGCAGCCGACCGACGTGGCCGATAATCTTCCCGGCATTTCCGCCTGGCGCGACGAGGCCGGGCTGGCCAATCTGCGCGAACCGCTGGCGCTCGACCTTTTTTCCGATCGTTGGCCGGTGGCCGCGGCACAGGCCGCGGTGTGCATTAATACGATCCATATCGTTTCGTGGGAGGCGGTGGAAAGACTGTTTGCCGGTGTTGGCCGACTACTCAAGCCCGGCGGCACCATGTACGTTTACGGACCCTACCGTTACGCCGACCGACCGCTTGAACCGAGCAACGAGGAGTTTGACCGTTGGCTGAAAGCACGCGATTCGGCATCCGGTGTGCGCCTGTTCGAGGACGTGAACCGGTTGGCCGGACAGAACGGCTTGACGCTCGCGGGCGACCGGGCCATGCCGGCCAACAACCGCTCGATATGGTGGCTAAAGCAATAGCCAAGTACGGGAAGATCAGGATGTGCCCGGATATACCAAACTGCTGATAAGCACTGTTTCAAATAATCCCCAGCAGGAGGTGCGTTGGCACGCGGTGCAGATGCTGCCCCGGTCGAATCTGTCCAAATTGGAACGAAAACGGATTTTTGGATTACAGATACTCCATCTCGAAGACAGAAGCCGGATCGTCATAACGACCGCCATGCCAGTGCCGGCAGAGTTAGCCGTGCAAGATGATTAATACTGGAATAAAACACAGGACCTGCTGCGTCGTTTATCAATAACCGGAATCCCTGCCATGCAGGCAAGCGGTAAACGACTGTTCCTATAGTTTCGTCCCGACATCCTTAACTGAATATAAGGCTGGATACGCCAATTGCTGCATTTTATTGCCAACGGGTTGGTTGACGCGGGAATTATTATTCTAATCCTGGCGCTGAGGCCTATCCTGCGACTGATCGCGTTATTTCCGGCAAGCCGTCTGCGGCCGAGCTGGTATATCCTGACCGCGCTGATTATTATTTTCATCGTCGGATATGGTGCCTACATCCCCGCGTTCTGGAACACCCACCAAAAGCTTTTCGACCTGATAGTTCCCATTGTCTTTTTCTTGGGCGCCTGTTTCGTGCTGGTGGTTAACTATCAGTTTCTCAATATTGCGCGGGATCTGCAGCAACTGGCTGTCCCCAAGCAGGAAAACATCACCGACCCCGTGCTGGGGATTTACAATCGCCGCTATCTGGAACGTCGCCTGTCAACCGAGATATCGCGTGCCAACCGTTATGGCATGACGCTTTCCGTGCTGCTGATCGATATCGATCACTTCAAGCGCATCAATGACAGCTATGGGCATCCGGTCGGTGACGTGGTTTTGAGAGGCTTGGCCCAGCTTATCGTCAACACCGTCCGGACCACGGACATCGTGGCGCGCTATGGCGGCGAGGAAATTATGGTTATTGCGCCGAACACACCGGTTGCAACGGCAGAAAATCTGGCCGAACGATTACGCGGGAAAATCGAAACGACTGTGCTTCTGCCACAGGATGCACAGAAGACGTCAACACTGAAAGTAACGGCAAGCATTGGCGTGGCTTATTTTGACCATGATACGCGTGACAGCCGTGCCCTGATAAACGAGGCTGATGAGGCTCTTTACCGCGCGAAGAGCGAGGGACGGAATCGCGTTGTCGTTCACGGTTAAGACCCGGTTTTTTCGAATCCCAGGACCGTCTTTTTCGCGCGTGCGTGGCGAATGCCTGATTTGTTTCGTTCGTGGCTCAGACCACGCCTCATAGGAGTTTTCCGGGGCGCGGCAGGGACTTCATCAGGGATAGGTCATGGGGCCGCTCGCAGCGGTTCAGTTGGCGCGTCGTTTTCTGGCGTGCGCCACGGCTTCGGTCAGATTGGCGTCGCCCGAGGCATGCAGTCGTTCGGCGAGGCCGCGCACTATCGCTTGCACGATACAGGGCCCTTCATAGATGAGCCCCGTGTAGACCTGGATCAGGTCGGCGCCGGCCACCAGTTTCTCCCAGGCATCGTCGGCGTTCTCGATGCCGCCTACGCCGATGATCGGCACCTTCCCCTGCAATGGCGCGTACATCTTGCGGATGATCTCCGTGGACAGCGGCTTGAGCGGCCGCCCGCTCAGGCCGCCGGTCTGGGCGGCCAGGGGTTCGTCCGTGAGGCTGGGCCGGGTAACGGTGGTGTTGGTGGCGATCACCGCGTCGAATCGGTGCTCCAGCACCCGGCGGGCAATCGCGGCGATCTGCGTGTCGTCCAGGTCGGGCGCGATCTTGAGGGCGATGGGCACGTAGCGCCCGTGTTTTTCGGCGAGCGATGCCTGCTCGGCCTTGAGCGCGCGCAGCAGGGCGTCGAGATTTTCCTCGTTCTGGAGGTCGCGCAGGCCCGCGGTATTCGGTGACGAGATGTTCACGGCGACGTAATCGGCATGCCCATACACCGCCTGCAGCGCGGAGAGGTAATCCTCGACGGCCCGCTCCACGGGCGTGTCGCGGTTCTTGCCGATATTGATGCCGATCGGGCAGGGCTTGCCCTGCGGCACGAGATTGGCGATCAGGCGGTACACGCCGACGTTGTTGAAGCCCATGCGGTTGATGATGGCCGCGTGGCGCGTGAGGCGAAACATCCGCGGGCGCGGATTGCCGGGTTGCGGCCGCGGCGTGACCGTGCCGACCTCGAGAAACCCAAAGCCGAAATCGGAAAGCGGTCTGATGTGTTCGGCGTTTTTGTCCAGGCCCGCTGCCAACCCCACCGGGCTGGAAAAGCGCAGTCCCATCACGCTGACCGGCAGCGGCGGAAGGCGGCGGACGAACAAAGTTCGCATGATGGCGCCCGCCCCGGGCACGCGGTAGAAAAAATCGAGCAGCGTGAATATCAGTCGGTGACTGGTTTCGGCGGGGAGCCGGAACAGCAGCGGGCGCAACAATCTATACCAGGCGCAGGTGGCCATATACGTGGCGCCATCATAACCCATTCGCTACTTGACCGGGAAACGCATGGTGCCCGGGCTGGATTGCCGCCGTGTTCCGCGGCGTAATGATGCTGTTGGTGGCGCTTGTGCTGCGATATGATGATGCCGGCATCAGCCATCGGACATGACATCAGGAGGATGAATATGGCCAGAGCACAGAAGGTCAGTTATTTCGCAATGCAAGTCCCCAATCGGGTGGGCGAGGCAGGTCGGATTCTGGCGGGACTGGCAAAGGCCGGAATCAATCTGCTGGCGTTCACCGGCTTTCCCGACGGACAGCGTTCCCAGATGGATTTTGTTCCCGCCAACCCCAAGACTTTTCTGGCAGTCGCGCGCGGCATGAAATTGCGGCTGCGAGGCCGGAAGACCGCGTTTCTCATCAGCGGCACGGATCAGCGCGGCGCCATCGCCAGGATCACGTCGAAACTGGCCGTGGCCAAAATCAACGTCACCGCCGTGGACGCGGTCTGCGCCGGCGCCGGGCGCTTCGGTGCCATCCTGTGGGTGAAGCAGAAGGACGTGAGCCGGGCGGCCCGGGCGTTAGGCGCCTGATTTAAAGTTTCCTGCCGTGCCACAGCCTGCACCCGATTCGTGGGGCAGCGTTTTTCTGTTGTCCGATATTTTTCCTCGGTGGTTTCCCTGTCTCTACGGTAAAATCGCGTCTCTTGCCACAGCGTCGACTCCGGCGCGGCAAGGACGGGATTAATCGCATAGAGAGTCTTGAATTTATTCTGGAGTTATCCATGGCCACGAAGCTGAACCGTTACAGTTCCCGCATTACGCAACCCAAATCCCAGGGAGCGTCCCAGGCGATGCTCCATGGCGCCGGCCTGACCCGCGAGGACATGAACAAGGCCGAGGTCGGTATTGTTTCCAACTGGTGGGAGGGCAACACCTGCAACATGCATCTCAACGACCTGGCCGCGAAGGTGAAGCAAGGCGTGCAGGCGGCCGGACTCGTGGGCCTGCGCTTCAACACCATCGGCGTGTCCGACGGCATTTCCATGGGCACGGAGGGCATGTCGTATTCCCTGCAGTCGCGCGACCTCATCGCCGATTCGATCGAGACCGTGGTGGCGGCGCAGTGGTATGACGCGTTGATTGCGTTGCCGGGGTGCGACAAGAACATGCCCGGTTGCCTCATCGCGATGGGGCGGCTGAATCGTCCGGCGATCATGGTTTACGGCGGCACCATCAAGCCGGGCCACGGCAAGCAGGGCGAGACGCTCGACATCGTTTCGGCGTTCCAGAGCTATGGTGCGTCCATCGCGGGCAAGATCGACGAAGCGACGCGCGAAGACATCGTCGAACATGCCTGCCCCGGTGCGGGTGCCTGCGGCGGGATGTACACGGCGAACACCATGGCGAGCGCGATCGAGGCGCTTGGCATGTCGCTGCCGTACAGTTCTTCAACGCCCGCGGTCGAGCCGGGCAAGCTCGAAGAGTGCCTGAATTCCGGCAAGGCTATCCGCACTCTGCTGGAAAAGGACATCAAACCGCGCGACATCATGACGCGCCGGGCCTTCGAAAACGCCATGGTGATCGTGATGGCGCTCGGCGGCTCGACCAATGCCGTGCTGCATCTCATTGCCATGGCGCGTGCCGTGGGCGTGCCGCTGACCATTGATGATTTCCAGACGGTGAGCAACCGCGTGCCGTTCCTGGCCGATCTCAAACCATCCGGTAAATACGTGATGGAAGACCTGCACAATGTCGGCGGTACGCCGGCGGTGATGAAATATCTGCTCGAGATGGATTTCATCGACGGCGACTGCCTCACCGTGACCGGCAAGACGATCGCCGAGAATCTTGCCGCGCTCCCGGGCCTCAAGGCCGGACAGGACGTTATTATGTCGCGCGAAAGGCCGATCAAGCCGACCGGCCACATCCAGATCCTGAAGGGCAATCTTGCGCCCGGCGGCTCGGTGGCCAAGATCACCGGCAAGGAAGGCCTGCGCTTCTCGGGGCCGGCGCGCGTGTACGATTGCGAGGAGGACATGTTGAAGGGCCTCGAGCGCGGCGAGATCAGGAAGGGCGACGTTGTCATCATCCGCTACGAAGGCCCGAAAGGCGGTCCGGGCATGCCCGAGATGCCGACGCCGACATCCGCGATCATGGGAGCGGGTTTGGGAAAAGACGTCGCGCTGATCACCGATGGCCGTTTCTCCGGCGGTTCGCACGGCTTCATCATCGGCCACGTGGTGCCGGAAGCGCAGGAGGGCGGACCCATCGCGTTGCTGCGCGATGGCGACGTGATCACCATGGATGCCGCGAGGAATGAACTGAGTGTCGCCGTGAGCGATGCCGAAATGACGAAGCGCAAGGCGGCGTGGAAGATGCCCCCCTACAAGGCCACGCGCGGCACGCTGTACAAATACATCAAGAGCGTGAAAAACGCCTCCGAAGGCTGCGTGACGGACGAGTAGCGGAAGTCCCTGGCATGAAGCGGGTCAATGAGAAGCTCGTGATCGCCATCACCTGTGGGTTGTGGCTGACGCTCATGATCGGCGTCAGATATTTCAGTTACGAATACAAACCGTCGGTCCGCATCTAAAACTGGACGCCGGAACCGGCATGACAGGCTGGACGGTCGTATTACCGATATGAAGCCCAACGGCATTGGAGGTTCACCGAATCCGGTCGCCCGCACGATGACAGGCCTGGCGACCGTGGCGGTCAGCGCCTTTTTTGCCGCCATGGTCTTGCGGCATTATCTCCCGCAAGACGAACCATCGCTTATTCATCTCATTATGGCGATCGGCATCATGCCGCTCATCATGGGCGCCATGATTTATTTTACGCCGGTTCTGACTCACAGCCGTGCCACGGGGTGGTTGGTATTAATGGTACCGCCGCTGGCACTGGTCGCCGGGGCTCTCGTGTCCACAGGCCTTCTCTGGCGCCGCGACCTGCTTCCCATCCCGGCTGTCCTCGCGCTGGCGGCGGCCGGCACCTTGCTCGGGTGGATGTGGTACCGCGCCCGCACCATGCTCGGTCGCCCGCATCCCGGGCTGGATTGGTATCGCTGGGCCCTGGTTTGTCTGCTTCTGGGATTAGCCGCGATTTTCATCGCCATGTTTCAGCCTGAATACGGGATGGCTCTCAGTCGATTCCACTTGCATGTCAATCTGCTCGGTTTTGTCGGGATGACTGCCTTCGGCACTCTGTGTGTGCTGGTTCCCACGGTCGCAGGTTACAGCGACCCCGATGCGCGCGGTCGTTTGCGTGTCGATCTGTATTTTGCAGTGACCGGCACACTGCTCGTTGCAGTTGGCTCCGCCTGGCTGACGTGGCTTGTCTGGCCGGGTCTCGTGCTATGGCTGATACCCCTTATGCGTTTCGCATCCTCTCTTGTCATGCGCTGGCGAAAATCCGTCTGGGGTTGGCACCGTTCCAGCGCCTCATTGGGTTTGGCTGTTTTTGGTTTAATCGCCGCGTTGATTACCGCCGGTTTTCACGCGGCAGGTGCGCAGCCGTCAGGCGCCTCCATGCAGGTATTCTTTTTTGTATTTCTATTTCCGCTGGTGACCGGGGCCATCAGCTATCTTCTGCCGGTGTGGCTCTGGCCGGCGCGCAACACCGCCGTCTATGAAATCACGGCGCGAAGGCTCGCCTGGGGCAGCGGTGTACGCGCGCTGGTTTTTCTGGCGGCGGGTGTCGTGGCGTGCATCGGTATCAGGGGAGCGGTTTATCTGGCGGGAGCAGGTGTCCTGGTCTTTCTGCTTCAGGTTGTATGGGCATTATGGGCGCGTTTTTCCTCGGATATTTAACATTGGCATGTTTTCTGCTTAGTCATTTGTATCTTAACCAGCCGGCCGGTCAGCTTGCCAAAACCCGCGCCGGGAGAGGGTACCATGGCAAACGAAGGGCATACCGGCAAGCCGGTATACAAAGGTCCGGAACGCCGCAAATTTTCGCGCCGTTTCATCGCTGAACGTCGCAAGGAAATACGCTGGGAACCTAACAAACACAACCGGCGCGAGAATACTGGCCGACGCGCCGTCGATCATCTGGGAGTGTTGGGGTCGAAACGGTAAGAGACTGTCTGGCCGGATTGGATGCGGGAATCGGATGACCGCAGGCTGGACAGGCGTCAAATATGCGAGACGATGCGCGCCTCGGGGATAACCGCGCGCAGCGCTTCGGCGATCTGGAAGCGAATACCCGGGATCGGTTTCACGCTGACCCATAGCAGGCTGAGCTTCAGATTGAGCTCGGCGAACACCACCGCCTGGCCGTGCTCCGCAAACACCTTCTGGATATGCTCGATCGTGGACTGGATATGATGTTGCGGTTTCCTGACCAGCCCGGGGAAGAGCACCATGAAATCGCTCAATGCCTTTCCATGCTCATCAAACGCCGGCGCGCGTTTTCGCAGCGGTTCTGCTGGCAGGAAAGGCGAGGTAACGACCAATGCCGACATAGGGAAATATCCTCCCGGGTTTTGTGACGGGTCAGGGCATGCCTG
>JBBTKS010000193.1:1282-5734 GCA_038058885.1 Pseudomonadota bacterium | reverse complement strand
CCGGCGGCAACTCACGCACGTACCACGGCGCCGGCGGCGGTTCCGCGCGCACCAGTACCCCAATGGGAATGGGCGGGCGACATCTCCCGCCAGTCCACCGAGGAAGAACAGGTCGAAAGCGCTAAATACGCGACGGCCCTGCCCGGCAGCGTCACTCCGCGCGCCGTGGTGGCGACCGATCTCGGCGAAGATATCGATAATCTGCCGCCGGTCACCGAGGCAGCGCTTTGCCTGTTGCCGCAGAAACCAGGCGTGCTGCACGGATATTGGGTCATTCCGCCGAACACCGTGCCAAATTCCCGATCGCTCAAGCTGCGGCTGGGACGGATCGTCGGCGATGCCTTTGAAATCGTCGAGGAAATCTCCTTGCCGCACGAGCGCGGCCACTGGTATTTCCATCTCGATGAATCCGCCGACACCGGTGCGATATATTTACAGCTCGGTTATTACGAACCGAACGGGAATTTCGTCACCGCCACCCGCCGCGGTATCGCGCGCATCCCGAGCCTGCATGCCTCCGAGCGCACCGATCGCCTGTGGTGGGTGAGCGAAAAACAATTCCGCGCCATGTACCGGCGCGCCGGCGGCATTGTGCGCGCGGGGCGCCTGGGCTGGGCCGCTTCGATCAGCAGTCCGGGCGGCGCGGTTCCCGCGCCCTCATCCGAACGTCTCGCCTGGCCGGGCGGTGTCAGCAGTCGTTAAGACACCAAGAAAAACAACATTGGACAGGATTAACAGGATTTTTTATTTTCTAAATCTTTAATCCTGTAAATCCTGAAGAATCCTGTTAATCCTGTCTATTTATTTAGGATAATTCCCAAGGTGCAACCGAAAGGCTACTTCGCGCTCGTCCTGCACGCGCACCTGCCGTTCGTGCGCCATCCGGAACACGACCGCTTCCTCGAAGAAGACTGGTTCTTCGAGGCGCTCACCGAAACCTATTTGCCGTTGCTCAACGTCTTCGAGGGGCTCGCGTCACACGGCGCGCACTTCCGCGTGACGATGTCGCTCACGCCCACCCTGCTCTCGATGATGACCGACCCGCTGCTGCAGCAGCGTTATGTGCGTTATCTCGACGAGCGACTCGAAGCGCTGAAGGGAGAGAATCGCCGCACCGAGCACGATGCGTATTTTCACCCGGTGGTGCAGTTCTACACCGACCTGTACACGCGCCTGCGTCGCCGCTTCGTCGAACAGGATCACCTCGACGTCACGCAGGCGTTCCGCCGCCTGATGGAAGCCGGCTACCTCGACATCCTCACCTGCGGCGCCACCCACGGCTATTTCCCGCTGCTCGCGGTCAACGAGGAAAGCCTCTACGCCCAGCTCTCGATGGCGGTGCGCACGCATCAGCGCATCCTCGGCCGGCGCCCGCGCGGCATCTGGCTGCCGGAGTGCGGCTACAAGCCGGGCGTGGACCGTCTGCTGCGAGAATTCGGCATCGATTATTTCATTCTGGATTCGCACGGTCTGCTCAACGCCGACCCGCGCCCAAAGTACGGCGTGCATCGCCCGATCCGCACGCCCGCGGGCCCGGCGGCGTTCGCGCGCGACTACGAATCGAGCAAGCAGGTGTGGGCCGCAGAGGAAGGCTACCCGGGCGATACCACCTACCGCGAGTTCTACCGCGACGCCGGTTTCGACGTGCACGATCCGCACATCACGAAACTGCGTCACGCCGGCATCGCGACCTTCACCGGCCTGAAATATCACCGCATCACCGGCAAGACCGCCTGGAAAGAACCCTATCACCCCGGCTGGGCGCGCGAGCGCGCGTCGGAACACGCGGGGCACTTCATGTTCAACCGCCAGATGCAGGTCGGCTGGCTGACGTCATTCTTCGACCGTCCGCCGATCATCCTCGCGCCGTACGACGCCGAGCTTTTCGGCCACTGGTGGTTCGAGGGTCCGCAGTGGATCGATTTCCTGCTGCGCAAGATCGCTTACGATCAGAACGATATAAAAACCATCACGCCGTCGGAATATCTCGACCGTTTCGGCGATCTGCAACCGGTCACGCCGCCCGAGTGCAGTTGGGGCGCGGGCGGATTTCACGAAGTGTGGCTGAACGGTTCCAACGACTGGATTTATCCGCACCTGCATGCCGCCGCCGAGCGCATGAGCACGCTGGTGCAGCGTTTTCCCGGCGCGGATGGGTTACGGCGCTGGGCGCTGGATCAGACCGCGCGCGAGCTGCTGCTGGCGCAATCGAGCGACTGGCCGTTCATCATGAAAACCGGAACCAGCGTGGAATACGCCGTGCGGCGCTTCAAGACCCACATCCACCGCTTCAACCGCCTCGCCGGCATGATTGAATCCGGCCACTACGATGAGAATTACCTGCGGGAAGTCGCCGCGCGCGACAGTCTGTTTCCGGACATGGACTACCGGATTTTTCAGAACAGGCCGTGTGTTTAGTGCATGAGGGTTGAGTCAAGCTTGATAGCGGTGAACCCGGATTGTTAAATCATTCCAGCCACTTCAGCTTATGTATAATCTGTCACTTAAAATAACGACTGGCCATTCAAATTTAATGTTCCGCGCCCGTAAGCCCACGCCTCAAATCGATAATACCGCCGCCATTTTATTCATCGTTGCCGCGCTATTTCCCGTCCTGGCACAAGCAGCGCATCCGCTGATCACCGAAGACACCGGTACACAGGGGCGGGGAAAGTTTCAGCTAGAACTGACGGCCGAAAGCGGACGCGATGACGCCGGTGACGTCAGAGAGGAAACCGTGGCGATGGCGGCGGTGCTGTCTTATGGAATGCGCAACGATACCGACGTGATTCTCACCTTGCCGCGCAAGCGCGTGCACGCGGAAGCCGCTGGCGACAATACCACCGAAAGCGGACGCACCGATGCCGGCCTCGACTTAAAATGGCGGTTCCTTGAAAAAGAAAACCTGAGCCTTGCACTCAAGCCCGGCATCACCTTTCCCGCTGGCGATGAGACCAAAGGGCTGGGCGCGGGAAAATCCGCCTACAGTCTCTACCTCGTCACCACGATCGCGCCCGAGCCGTGGGCGTTTCACCTGCATCTGGGCTACATCCGTAATCGCAATGTCTTGGATGAACAGGAGAAAATCTAGCACGCCTCTTTCGGTGGCTGGCGCACCGTCAATAAACAACTCAAGCTCGTGTTCGATGCCGGCAAGACCACCAATACGGACAAAACCATCGGCACCGCGCCGGCGTTCATGATCCTCGGCCTGATCTATTCGCCCAGGGAAAATTTCGATCTGGATTTCGGCGTCAAGAAAGGCCTGACCGGCCCCGAGACGGACTACACCCTGCTCGGCGGGGTTACGCTGAGATTTTAGCCGCGGACCGTCCCCGCGCTCGACCGTATCTCGACTTTGAACAGGATTACATCAGCCGTGTCGCTGCCCGTATGGCTCCGGTCAATCCTGCTTCCAGCCTGGTCACCACCCGCACCGGAATGGCCGCAACATACGGCTTCATCCTGCCTTTGTTCAGGAACGCCTGCATGAACCGGCCATCGGTCAACCTTGAGATGATTTTCGGCGCGATGCCACCGGCGATATAAACACCGCCGGTCGCGCCGGCGGTGAGCGCCAGGTTTCCCGCCTGCGCGCCGTAGATGTCGACGAACAAATCCAGCGCCTGGTTAGCGAGCGGATCGTGACGTTCCAGCGCGGCCTGCGTGATAGCCGCGGCCGGATCGTCGGCCTGCACGGCCTTGGCAACCGCCGGGGATTCCGGCGTTCCCCCGCGCGCTTTCAGAAAATCATAAAGCTGCGCCAGACCGTGACCGGACAGAACCAGTTCCCAGGAAGTGCGGCCGGCGGTTTTCAGCAGATAGCGCGTCAGTTCGATTTGCAATTCATTCACGGGGGCGAAATTCGCGTGCCCGCCTTCGGTGGCAACGGGCTCGTAATGATCCCGATTCCAGATGAGTATGCCCTGCCCCAGACCGGTGCCGGCGCCGATCACGGCGCGCGGGCCGTGTTCCACCGGCTCGCCCGGCTGCAACACCACCAGATCTTCCGCGCCGAGCGCTTCGATGCCGTAGCCGACGGCCTGAAAATCGTTGATGAGGCGCACCCGGGGGAATTCGAACTCGCGCTTCAGGTCCTGGCCGTGGATCGACCACGGCAGGTTGGTGACCTTGACGCTCTGGCCGGCGGCGGTTTCCTTGATAGGCCCCGCAACACCAAAACAGACGGCCTCGATGGTTTGCTTCCGTTCCTGCTTCAGGAATTCACGGAGAATGGACGACAAGTCGTCATGCAAGCCGCTGTCGAACCGCTGCTCGCGGACGCCGCGACACACGCCCGTCTCGCAGTCCGCGATTTGCAGCAGTGTCTTGGTCCCGCCGATGTCGCCCGCCAGCACGCGCATTGCCATTCATCCTTGGTGTCGCGAACAGGACATCACATTGTGGGGATGATGGCAAGATTGTTATACTGGCAGGCATCAAGCCGGGGTG
>JBBTKS010000193.1:0-1272 GCA_038058885.1 Pseudomonadota bacterium | reverse complement strand
CGGGGTGGCGGAACTGGTAGACGCGCCAGACTCAAAATCTGGTGGTGGAAACACCGTGTCGGTTCGATTCCGACCCTCGGTACCAATCTCAACCCGCAGGGTGACGTGATGCATCCTGCGGGTTGCTCGCCACCTCAAGCAGATCCTTGATCTCCTCCAGTTTTTCCCGCGCCGCCGCGCGGCCGGCTGCGATCGCCTCCTTGCCGCGGTAAAATTCAACTCTACCGATGCGGCCGACATCAGGTACCAGCATGAGATCCGGCGGGTTCCTGGCCGCGTGCAGGCGCACCATCTCCGCCTGGGTGATAGCCATCACCTGATCCAGCACCCGGCGCGCGGTCCACCACGGTTTCTTGTCCTGGGCCTTGCGGTAATTCTCGAGCTGCGCTTCGAGCCATTCCTCGAGTCCCTGCGTGCGCGCCATCCAGGGTTGCCGCAACAGTTGCCGGATGCGCACCGGCAACTGTCTGGATTGCGGCAGGCGTACGCGCTTGGTCTGATGACGCAAAGCGGAATGCACCGCCACGGCCACCACCGGACCGCCGAAGCGTTCGCGGGCCACGTCAAACGGCACGGGATTGAGCACGCTCCCGTCCACGAGCCAGCGGCTCCCGATGCGATGCGGCGCAATGACTCCCGGAATCGAAATGCTCGCGCGCACGGCATCCACCAATCCGCCGCGGTCGACGATCACCTGTTCTCCGGTTTCAAGATCGGTGGTGACGGCGGCATAACCCATGGGGAGGTCTTCTATATCGCGCGCGCCCAGCTTGGTATTCAGAAAATCCATGATCTTCCTGCCGGACACCAGGCCTCCGGTCGGCAGATCCGGCATGAAAAGCTGCAGCGTCTGTTTCCAGTCGAAATCCGTGGCGAGACTTACCAGTTCGGCAATCGACATGCCGCTCGCCGTGAACGCGCCGATTTCGGCGCCGATGCTGGTGCCGACGATGGCGCGTACGGGAATGGCATTTTCCGCCAGTATCTGAAGGACGCCGATATGCGCCAGACCGGCGGCCCCGCCGCCGCTGAGCGCCAGCACAATGCCGGATTTGCCGTGAGCAAGATTATCCTGGGGCTGCATGTCTGCGTCGATTCATGAATATTCCGCGAAGTGCGGAACCACCGAAGAAATTTACCGGACGATACTCTGTCTGAATAGAGCCGCATAGTTAACGGGCGAAATCTTCGCAGGCGCGCGGCGAGCCTATCTATCCGGCGATTCGTCCGTTCATGGTTCGACAGGCTCACCACGAACGGACTTGATCAGAG
>JBBTKS010000192.1:0-3384 GCA_038058885.1 Pseudomonadota bacterium | reverse complement strand
TCGCGCAGGATGCGCCGCTCCTGACCGCCGAAACCGAGCGAGGCCTCGGTGTGCAAGACCGTGATCCTCCCATTATTCATGGACATAAAGCACGTAGCTGCTTTAAAGAAGTTATTTCAAAATAAAAATATGATCCTGAACACCAGGACGCCAGGGTCGCCAGGAAAATCTCTACTAGGGAACCTCTGATTAATTCCGTTCGTCCTGAGCTTGTCGAAGGACGAACAGCACCAGACATTGATTCCTCAGCCCCGCCGTTCATGGTTCGACAGGCTCACCACGAACGACGGGAATTAATCAGGGTTTCCCTAGATATTTCCATCCCTGGCGTTCCTGGCGTCCTGGCGATCAATTTCATTTTCTTTAAAGGTCCGAAGTGCGCAAAAGGCTATTGTACAGGTCGAGCAGCGCCAGGCTCATGCGATCGAGGCTCATCGGCTCGACGGTGGCGCGGGCGCGCTCGCCCATGATCCGCGCCATCGTCGGCGTCACCGCGCGCAGATGGGTGATGAGCGTCGGCACGTCGAGGGCGTCGCACACAAAGCCGTTGCGGCCGTTCTCGATCAGCTCGGCCGCTCCCGACTTGAGGCTGGTGATGACGGGCAACCCGCTCGCCATGGCCTCGAGCGCCACGTTGGGAAACGGATCGTAGAGCGTCGGCAACACCAGCGCATCCGCCGCACCGTAATACGGCTTCACGTCTTGCTTCGCACCGAGAAAAATCACGCGCTGCGCCATGCCCCGCTTTTCGGAAACGGCGTGAAACCGGCTGGCGTGGCGGTCCCGGCCCACCACCAGCAGAAATGTATTGGCCGGCAGCGCGGCCATGGCTTCCAGCAAGGCCGCCATGCCCTTGCGTTCGAAACCGGAGCCGACGAACAGAAACAGGATGGCATCGTCGGGAATGCCGTGACGCGAACGAACCTGGTCGCGATGCTGCTTCAAGTCGGGATGAAAGGCGCAGGTATCCACGCCGCTGTAGATCACCTGCAGCCGGCTGTCCGGCACCTTGAAATACTGCCGGATCTCGTCCCTGACCATGCGCGAGTTGCAGATGACCGCCTTGAGGCGCGGGCTCTGGAACAGTTTCTTTTCGGCCGCCTTCACATAGTAATGATAGGGATTGAGCGCCGTGGCGAACCGCCCGCGCGGCCCCTGCGCCCGGGCGCGCTGCTTGAGCCATTCGCGGTGCACACCGTCGCCGGCGCGGTAGATGTCGCAGCAGGCGATGCGTTCGTGCGACTGCACCAGGTCGAACGACCCGCGCCGCACGGCGCGGCACGCGGCGCGTGCAAACGACCAGTCGCGCCACAAGCGCCCGAGATAAAATGGATCACAGCGCAACACCTCGAACCCCTCGGCCCCGTGCCACTCGCGCGTAATCAGGGTCAGTTGCACGGCGTGCGATTTGAGCGCGTCCAGGGCGCGCGACACGAAACGTTCGGCGCCGCCGTCGTGCGCATAGCGTTGACGGATGAGGGCAATTTTCAGCATTTGATTGTGAACCGCCAGGACGCCAGGGAATTATTCATTCGAAAGAATGACGCGCTGAACGCCGCGCATCAGCACTAGTAATGTAGGGTGGGCATCGCCCACCATAAGCGGCTTCGATCGCCATCCACAGGTGGGCGATGCCCACCCTACATTTATTATTTTGGCGTCCCTGGCGTCTTGGCGGTTCACAATAATTCTCTTATCGCCGCTAACACATCGTCCACCGGTATGGTGGTCAGACATTCGGAGACCTTGCCGTTGCCGCAGCCGTCCAGCCCGCAGGGGCGGCAGGAATGGCTCGAGGTGAGCACGCGCGATTTCACCTGCCACGGCCCCCATTCGAGATCGCCGCTCGGGCCGAACAGAACCACCACCGGCGTCTGCATCGCGCTGGCGATGTGCATGGGCACGGAATCCACCCCGACGAAACACTTCGCCTGGCGCGTGAGCGCCGCCAGTTGCTTGAGATTGAGCTTGCCGCACAGGTCCACAACCGGGCGCTTGAGCTGCGAGACGATGCTGGCGGTGAATTGCAGTTCATGCTCGGCGGGCGCCGCGGTGATGACTACTTGCTCGCCACTTTCCTGGAGACGTTGAATCAGCGCGACAACCTTGTCCACCTCCCAGCATTTGAACAACCAGCGCGAGGTCGGATGGATATGAATGAACCGCTTTGTCTCGACTCCATGGCGCGCCATGAGCGCGCGCACCGAGGTCTCGGCCTCGTCGCTGACATTAAGAACCAGCTGGCGCTCGTCGACCTCGGGATAGATGCCGAGGCGCCGCAGCGCGTCGAGATGGGTTTCCACCGTGTGCCGCGGCTTGGACGGCACCTGGTAAAGGTGCGTGAAGCTGTTGCGCCACAGCCGCCCGCGCTTGGAGGGATAGTCGCGCGCCACGCTGTGATGCGCCCCGAGCAGCAGCGTGAGCACCGCGCCGCGGGGATTCTCGGTGAGATGCACGATCAGGTCGTAATGGCGCGCGCGCAACGACCGGAACAGGCGCCACTCGTTCGCCATGCGCGTCGTCCAATCTTCCTTTTTCCAATCGCGGTCTATGGTGAAGATGTTGGCGATCGCCGGGTGGCCGGAGAGCATGGGTTCGGTGTCGCGATACACCAGCGCGTCGATCTCGGCGTGCGGGACGTGGTTCTTGAGAACGGTGAAGACGGGCGAGGTCAGCAGCACGTCGCCCAGGTGGCGGAGTTTGACCACCAGCACGCGGTGCAGGGTGGAGAGGTCAACGGCGTCCTTGAGCATCGCGCCAACCATAGCAGATTTTTTCCGGCCTTACTCCTTGAGCGCGGCCAGCACCCGCTCGGGCGGGAGGTCGCGCAGGCATTTGAGATGCTTGAGCGGGCACTCGCGTTTGAAACACGGGCTGCACGCAAGACCGAGGTAAAGCACGCTGGCCTTGTCGTTCAGGGGCGGCGTGTGCCGCGGGTCGGAGGAACCGTAAAGGGCGATCACCTGGCGGTCGAGCGCCGCGGCCACGTGCATCAGCCCCGAGTCGTTGGTCGCCACGGCGGCGGTCAGCGACAGCAGATCGATCGCCTCCTCGAGCGTGGTCCGGCCGCCGAGGTCGAGGCAGCGTTTTCCGGTCATGGACTGGATCGCGCCGGTCACGGGCGCGTCGTTGTCCGAACCGAACAGCCACACTTCCCAGCCTTCGGCGAGTTTTGCCTGGGCCACGTCGGCGAAATATTCCGCGGGCCAGCGTTTGGCCGGACCGTACTCGGCGCCGGGGCACAGGCCCAGCACCGGCGCCGCCGGCAGGCTGCGGCCCAACCGCGCCAGCGCCATGCGCGCCTTGTCCATGTCCGCGCGGATCCGCGGCGGAGGAATTTCCGGCAGTGCCGCGCCCGGCTCGATGCCGCGCGCGCCGAACCGG
>JBBTKS010000191.1:0-3169 GCA_038058885.1 Pseudomonadota bacterium | reverse complement strand
CCGGACCGGAGATGCAGAAGTACGGTTACGACTATCCTTTCGAGCGGACCCACTCCTTCCTCAAGCAGGCACAAATTGTCTTCGGCAATCTGGAAGGACCGCTGACCGGGGGCGGAACAACCGAGACGCCTAAAAAATATGTTTTTCGCTCGCCGCCGGACAAGGTCGCTCCGGCGCTGGCCCGGGCGGGCTTCAATATCGTGTCGCTGGCCAACAATCACAGCCTCGATTACGGCCCGCAGGGTCTGGAAGACACGCGTGCCGCCCTGGAAAAGGCGGGGATTCACGGGGTCGGCGCGGGGCGGAATCTGGCCGAGGCGCGCACACCGGTATATATGGTGAAGGGCGGGGCCACGGTGGCGTTTCTGGCCTATTCCCTTACGTTTCCCGAGGAGTTCTGGGCCGGGCCGGACAAGCCCGGGACCGCCTTCGGCCACGAGCAGCACGTGCGGGCGGACGTGGCGGCGGCGCGCCAGAAGTCCGATATCGTGGTGGTGTCGTTCCATTGGGGCCAGGAGGGCAAGACCGAGCTGCGCGACTACCAGACGCAGTTGGCCCACGCGGCCATCGATGCCGGCGCGAGCGCCGTGCTGGGACACCATCCGCACATCCTGCAAGCCGTGGAGCACTATAAGGACGGCGTGATCCTCTACAGCCTCGGCAACTTTGCCTTTGGTTCCTTCAGCAATACCGCCACGCGCAGCGCCATGGCGCTGCTCACGTTCCGCGACCGGCAATGGAGCGAACTGCGCCTCCAGCCGATCAACGTGAGAAACGCCGAGGTCGTGTTCCAGCCGCGGCCGCTTTCGGGGCGCGATGCCGCGGAAGTGGTGGAGCAGTTGCAACAGATGTCGCAGGAGCGCGGTACGGCGCTCGAAAACCACGACGGCGTCGCGGTGCTGACGGCGGGGAAGAATTAGGACACAATCGGGAAATCGCCGCGTGGCGCGCGCGGAATCGAGTACAAAAGGGACTTGTGCGAAATCTTGCATCTGTGTTTAATGCCGGGACATGATTCGTCCGCTTGAGCTATTCATTGGCCTGCGCTACACGCGCTCGCGCAAACACAGCCACTTCATATCCATCATCTCGCTGATCTCGATTCTCGGCATCACGCTCGGCATCACCGCGCTCATTACCACCCTCTCGGTCATGAACGGCTTCGGCAAGGAGCTGCGCGGCCGCATCCTCGGCGTGATCTCGCACGTCACGATCACCGAAACCACCGGCGCGCTGCACGATTGGCGGGCGGTGGCCGAGAGCATCAAGAATCCGAACGTGAAAGGGCGCGCGCCGTACATCGCCGGCCAGGGCATGGTGTCGCGCGGCCAGGGTGTGAGCGGGGTGATGGCGCGCGGCATCCTGCCCGCCGAAGAGAAACAGGTGTCGGAATTCGGCAGCCGCATGATCGACAGCAGCCTCGAGGCACTCAAGCCCGGGGAATTCGGCATCGTGATCGGCAGCGCGCTGGCGTGGAAGCTCGATCTGGCGCTCGGCTCGCAGGTGTCGCTGATCATTCCGCAGGCGCTGGCCACGCCCGCCGGCATCATGCCGCGCTTCAAGCGTTTCACCGTGGTCGGCATCTTCAAGATGGACATGTACGAATACGACAGCGGTCTGGTGCTGATGCACCTCGACGACGCCGCGAAGCTCTACCAGATGGGCGACAAGGTGAGCGGCCTGCGGCTGAAGCTCAACGATCTCGATGCCGCGCCGCGGGTGGCCGAGACGCTGGCGGCGGGGCTGGGCCCGAACTACATGGCGCGCGACTGGACGCGCGAACACGGCAATTTCTTCCGCGCGCTCAAGATCGAAAAGACGGTGATGTTCGTCATCCTGCTGCTGATCGTGACGGTGGCCATGTTCAACGTGGTGTCCACGCTGGTCGTCGTGGTCACCGAGAAACGCGCCGACATCGCCATCCTGCGCACGCTGGGCGCGAGTCCGAAGACCATCATGGGCATTTTCCTCGCGCATGGCTCGGTGGTCGGCGTGCTGGGCACGCTGGTGGGCACGGTTTGCGGCATATTGCTTGCGCTTAATGTCGAGGCCATCGTGCTCGGCATCGAGCGGCTGTTCAGTACTTCCTTCATCGCGGCGGACGTGTATTTCATCAGCGAACTGCCGTCGGATCTGCACTGGTCCGATGTATTCCTGGTATCGGGATGCTCGCTGCTGCTGGGCCTGCTTTCCGCGCTGTATCCGGCCTGGCGCGCCTCCAAGGTGCAGCCGGCCGAGGCGTTGCGCTACGAATGAGCAAACGCACTGAAAAATCCGGCAAGGCCGGCAAGACCGACAAAGCCGTGAAGGCGGAGAAGGTCGAGGCAGCCGCCATCGTTGACATGCCCGACATGCCCGCGCCGCCCGAGGCGGTCGAGAAAGTGGAAAAGGTCGAGAAGAAATACATCCTGCGCGCCACCGGCCTGCAGAAGGTCTTCGCCGAGGGTGCGTTCAACGTGCACGTGCTGAAGGGCGTGTACCTGCGCGTCGAGCCGGGCGAGCGCGTGGCCATCGTCGGCGCCTCGGGTTCGGGCAAGAGCACGTTGCTGCATTTGCTGGGCGGGCTGGACCGGCCCACGGCGGGGCAGGTGGAGATCGACGGGAAGGACATCACGAAACTGAACGAAACCGAGGTTAGCGCGCTGCGCAACAGCCAACTGGGCTTTGTCTATCAGTTCCATCATCTGCTGAACGAGTTCACGGCGCTGGAGAACGTGGCCATGCCGCTGCTCATACGCCGCATGTGGCCGGATACGGCGCTGGCACAGGCGCAGGACATGCTCCGGCGCGTCGGGCTCGAGGATCGCCTGCATCACCGGCCGAGCGAACTCTCGGGCGGCGAACGTCAGCGCGCCGCCGTGGCGCGCGCCATGGTGACGCAACCGCTGTGCCTGCTGGCGGATGAACCGACCGGCAATCTCGACCGCGAGAATGCCAAGAACGTTTATGAAATGATGCTGGAGCTTAATCGTGAATTGCAGACGAGTTTCATCATCGCGACCCACGACCCCGCGCTCGCCGCCAGCATGGACCGCGTGCTGAAGCTTGAGGATGGTGTGCTCAAGGAAGCGAAGCGTGAAGTGTGAGATGTAAAAAGTCTGTAGTTGTGAGGGAATGCCTGAATAATTCGATGTAGGGTGCGCCCTGCGCACCGATCGAGAAAACGGTG
>JBBTKS010000190.1:0-4241 GCA_038058885.1 Pseudomonadota bacterium | reverse complement strand
GCTGGGTGAAGTTGCCGAAGAGCACGGCCTCGCGCTTGCCGAGCGTCTGCGCGATGCCGGGCTGCGTATCGAATGCAATTGCGGAGGCGGTGGTCTCAAGGTGCAGCTCAAACGCGCGGACCGCAGCGGTGCGCGTCATGCGCTGCTGCTCGGTGAGGATGAAGTCCGGAACGCCTCGATCACGATAAAGGATTTACGCGACGGCGTGCAGCGTTCGATCGCGCAAGGCGAATTAATCGATTTACTGCTTAAAGAAACTCCACGAGGAGCAACACCTTGACTGCTTATGAAGAACAGGAAGATCTGGACAGACTCAAAACCTGGTGGAAGAACTACGGCAATTCCGTGATATTCGGTGTGTTGCTGGGCGCCGCCATACTCATCGGTTTCCGCTACTGGACTCAGTACACGGAACAAAGCCTGCAGGCCGCCTCGGTGCTGTATGACCGGATGATGCAGGATTTTCACTCGAAGAAACTCGAAACGGCGCGCCAATCCGGCGAGTCGCTGCTGAAAGATTCTTCGTCCACGCCCTATGCCGGCATGGCCGGACTGATGCTGGCACGCATGGACTTCGAAGCGGGTGACGCGGCCGGTGGACGCAAGCATCTGCAATGGGTGGTGGAGCACGCCAAGGACGCCGCGACGACGCATGCCGCACGCCTGCGGCTGGCAAGGGTTAATCTGGACAGCGGCGACAAGCAGGCCGCGCTGGCGCTTCTCGAGGTCAAGGACCAGGCCGGTTTCGAGGCCGAATATGCCGAACTCAAGGGCGATATCTACCTGGCACAGGGACAACGCGAACAGGCGCGCACGGCCTATCGCGAGGCGCTCAAGCAACTGCCGGCCGGTTCGCCTTATGCGCCGGTGCTCGGCATGAAACTCGATGATTTGGGACCGGAGAAGTCTTCATGAAAAACGGCATGGCATTTCTTTGCGCGTTGCTGTTACTCGCCGGTTGCGGCGGCAGCAAGTCGGTGCGCGAGGAACCGGCGGAACTCAAGGATTTCACCGCCGAGAAACGCGTGAAAGAACTTTGGTCCGAGGACAGCGGCGCCAGTTCGGTTAAAAAGGGGGTCACGCTGCGGCCTTCTTTGGACGGCAACGTAATTTATACATCCGACCCAAAGGGCCGCGTGACGGCGTTCGCCGCCGACAGCGGCCGCACTTTGTGGAAATCGCGCATCGACCGGCCGGTGACGGGCGCCGCGGCGGCCGGCAATGGCCTCGTGGTGGTCGCCACCAAGAAAGGCGAGGTGATTGCGCTCGACAGTCGTGACGGTCATCAGGTATGGGTCAGTGTCCTGTCGAGTCAGGTGGTGGCGCCGGCGGCGGTTCATGCCGGCGTGGTTGTGGTGCAATCGGTGGACGGCAAGCTCGCCGGCCTGTCGGTCGTGGATGGCAAAAGACAGTGGTTGTACGAGCGCTCGGAGCCGCCGCTCAGCCTGTATGGCACGGCCGCACCCGTGATGGCCGGCGATGTGGTGCTCGCCGGTTTTGCCAGCGGCAAGATCGCCGCCATCCAGATCAAGGATGGCAAACTCCTTTGGGAGATGCCCGTCGCCCAGCCTCACGGGCGCAATGAAGTGGAACGCCTCGTGGACGTCGACGCCTCGCCGCTCGTCGTGCGCAATGTGCTCTATGCCGCGAGTTACCAGGGAAAGGTCATTGCCGTGGACATGCAAACCGGCCGCATCCTGTGGTCGCGCGATGTGTCGACCTATACCGGCATGGACGCGGATTCAAGCAACGTTTATCTCACCGATGATCACGGCAGCGTCATGGCGCTGGACCAGCGAACCGGCGCCAGCGTGTGGAAGCAGGAGCAGCTCCGCGCGCGTCAGTTGAATGCACCGCGTTACGTGGACGGACTGGTGGCCGTCGGCGATTTCGAGGGCTATGTTCACTGGTTGTCGAGCGATGACGGTCATTTCGTGGCGCGTTACCGCGTCAGCCGCAGCGCCGTTCAATCCCCGACGCTGGCCAGCCGCGATACGCTCTACGTCAGCAGCCAGTCGGGCGCGCTGGCGGCGTTGCAGTTGGAGAAGAACTGACAATAAGCCATTTCAAGAATCGTATGATTTCTCACCACAAAGACGCAAAGGGCGCAAAGAAAAAAATGCATTTAGAGTTTAAAACCCAGTTAACTTCTTCTGTTCTTAACTATAAGAAATCTTCTCTTTGCGTTCTTTGCGTCTTCGCGGTGCAAAGATCTTTATCTTCGCTGTAGGTCATGAAACCCGTTGTCGTTCTCGTCGGCCGGCCCAACGTCGGTAAATCCACGCTGTTCAACCGGCTCACGCGTAGCCGCGCGGCGCTCGTCGCCGACGTGCCCGGATTGACGCGCGATCGTCAGTACGGCGATGGGCGTATCGGGGACCGCCCCTATTTTGTCGTGGACACAGGTGGCGTCGTCGCCAGTCTTGCCTCCGCCAAGGAGCAGGGGGACGTAACCTCACACGTCGCCGTCCAGGTGCGCGCCGCGCTGGCCGAGGCCGACGCCGTTATTCTGCTGGTGGATGCGCGCGAGGGAATTCATCCCGTCGACCGCGAACTGGCCACGGATCTGAGGCGGCATGGCAAACCGGTCTGGGTTGCCGTGAACAAGGCGGAAGGATATGACCCGTCCACGGCGGTGGCGGAATTTCATGCCTTCGGTTTGGGCGAGCCGATGGCGATCTCCGCCACGCATGGCGATGGCGTGGACGAACTGATGCAGCGCGTGCTGGGCACCTTGCCCGTCAGCGAAGAGGCCGAGCCGGAAGACGGCGTTCCACGCATCGCCGTGATCGGCAAACCCAACGCCGGCAAGTCCACGCTCGTCAATGCCTTGCTCGGTGAAGAGCGCGTGGTGGTCAGCGACGCGCCGGGTACCACGCGCGACAGCATCCGCGTACCGCTGGAACGCGAAGGCCGGCGCTATATTCTCATTGATACGGCCGGCGTGCGTCGCCGTTCCAAAATCGATGAGTTGCTGGAAAAGTTTTCCGTGCTCAAAACCCTGCAGGCCATCGACGAGGCGAACGTCGCGATACTTGTCATTGATGCCAGCACCGGCGTGTCCGAACAGGATGCCTCGCTTTCCGGTTATGCGCTGGAGGCCGGAAGGGCCATGGTGATTGCCGTCAACAAATGGGATGCGCTGACGGATCCCGAGCGCACCTGGATCAAGCGCGAGTTCGAGCGCAAATTGCCGTTCCTTGAATTCGCCCGGGTTCACTATATTTCGGCGCGGGATGGCACCGGAGTGGGCGGTTTGTTTCCTTCGGTGGACGAGGCCTATGTTTCCGCCTTCCGAACCCTGACCACCCCCAAACTTAACCGCGTCCTGCAGGACGCGGTGACGGCCACCCCGCCGCCCATGGCCCATGGCCGGCGTGCCCGACCCAAGTATGCCCACCAGGGTGGTAAAAACCCTCCCCGCGTGGTGATCCATGGCAATCAGGTTGCCTCACTGTCCAAATCCTACCGCCGCTATCTGGCAAACACCTTTCGCAAGGCATTTCACCTGGTTGGCACACAGGTCTGGATCGATTGCCGGCAGGAAGAGAACCCCTACCAGGATAAAAAGGCTCGTGGCCGGGCCGGTCGCCGCCATTCCCCCCGCAAGCGCCCCTAAAAAATCCGTGAACTATACTCATCAGTAGATTGAAACATAAAGTAAAAGCAGAGACATGCCGCAGCAAGGGGTGGCGCGCTTGGATCAGGGACTCAGGGGGTAAGTGCTGTGAGCGCATTCCATAAAAGCGCCCTCCGGTCCGGTTACCGGCTGGCTGAATACACTATTGAATCGGTTCTGGGCCATGGCGGCTTCGGAATCACTTATCTCGCGCACGATACGTCGTTGGGCGCCCAAGTGGCGATCAAGGAGTATCTCCCCCACGAGATCGCCAACCGGGAAAACAAGACCCAGGTGTTGCCGAATCCCTCCCGTGGGGCGGTGCGTGACTATCAGGCCGGCCTCAAGAATTTCGTGAAGGAGGCGCGGGCCCTGGCCCGCTTCAAGCACCCCAACATCGTCCGCGTCCTGCGTTTCCTCGAGGCCAATGGGACCGCCTACATGGTCATGGAGTATGAGGAGGGACAGAGTCTCGCGGATTATCTCAAACGCAACGGACCGCGTCTCGATGAGCAGACCCTGTTGAAGGTGTTTATCCCGATTCTCAATGGCCTGCACGCGGTGCATGAGGCCGAGATGCTGCATCTCGATATCAAGCCGGAGAATATCTACCTGCGCAAGG
>JBBTKS010000189.1:0-4322 GCA_038058885.1 Pseudomonadota bacterium | reverse complement strand
GCGGCAAGCTCTACACCGCCCGGCAGAACATCAAGGTGACGGTGGGTGGGTGCGGGGGATAAGGACTAATTTAATGATTGTTTACCGCAAAGGCGCAAAGAGTTTTTCTCAAAACTCTTGTATTTTTTCTTTGCGTTCTTCGCGTCTTTGCGGTGAGAATTATTATTTTTTACTATTTATTATTGAGGTAACGATGAATGGCTGAACGCAAAATGAAGATGCGCACCCGCTTGCAGGATGGCGTGGTGGAGTTGCAGGTACTGATTACGCACCCGATGGAAACCGGGCTGCGCACCGACAAGAACACCAACGCGAAAATCCCGCCGCATTTCATCCAGAAGGTGAATGTCGAACTCAACGGCAAGGTGGTCGTGGTAGTGAATACCGGCACCGCCGTTTCCGAAGACCCGCTGCTCGGATTCCGGCTCAAGGGCGCCAAGAACGGCGACAAGCTGAAAGTCTTCTGGAGCGACAACCTGGGCGAGTCAGGCGCGCTCGAGGGCGTCGTGGACATTTCCTGAGTCAGAGCCGAATTCCATCAGTAAAAAACCGTCCGAATGGGCGGTTTTTTTATGCATGGCGGCACTCCTGAACGCGGTATTTTATTGATATGTTTTGGCCACGATCCCCGCGGCCAGCAGCGCCGAGCCGTAGGCGGCGTGACCGGAGCGCGCCTTTTCCATTTTGACCCGCAAAATACGCTCGCGGATGCGCTCCCAGGCCGGATTCCTGGCGCCGCCGCCGGCGGTGTAAACCGTCGTGATCGCCGGCGCGCCCAGCTTTTCCAGCAGTTCGTAGCCTTGCGCCTCGATGCGCGCGATGCCCTCGAGCATGCCCTGAAAGAAGGTGATGCTGTTGCCGGGCAGTGGTTCGAGCCGCGGCATCATCTCCGGGTTGTTGACCGGGAAGCGCTCGCCGATATCCGGCAGCGGATAGTAATCCAGCTCGGTGAAGTTTTCCGGGTCGAGCAGCGGCGTCATTTCCTGCATTTGTGCGACCTTGAAGTATTGCAATAACACTGCGCCGCCGCTGTTCGAAGCACCGCCCGCGAGCCAGTGCTTGCCGAGGCGGTGACTGTAGATGCCGTGCTCCAGCGAGAATACCGGTTTGTCCGACAACAGTTTCAGCACCAGCGTGGTGCCGAGCACCGTCACCGCGTGTCCGGGTTCGGTGGCTCCGGCGGCGAGGAAAGCGGCCACGCCATCGGTGGTTCCGGCCAGGACCTGAGTGTCGGCGGGCAGCCCGAAATTTTTGGCGATGTCGGTGCTGACGGTTCCCAGCAGTTCGCCCGGCACATGCACTTCCGGCAGCAGCGCGGCATCCAGCCCCAGCTTGCTGAACCACTTGGGCCAGGCCATTTTTTCGGCATCGAACCCGAGCTTGAGGCAGTTGTTGTAATCGCTGTGGCCGAAGCGGCCGGTCAGCCTGCCGCTGATCCAGTCGGATTGATGCAGCGCATGAACGACGCGTTTGTCGAGCTTGCGCTCGTGCAACCACAATAGTTTTGAAAGACTGCTGCCGGCTCCCTGGGCGCCGGAATCGGCGCTGGCCAAGGTGGCGATTTTATTCGCCTGCTCCACCGAGCGCTGATCGTTGTACATGATGGCCGGCGTGACCGGGTTGCCTTTGTCGTCGCTCAGCAGCAGGGTGCCGGAGGTTCCGTCCACCGCGAGCGCCCGCACCCGCGCCGGGTCGATCTGTTTCAGCAGATTCTCCAGACAGCCGCTCACGGCCTTCCACCATACGGTCGGGTCCTGCGTCACCTGGTCGTCGTGGCGTGCCGGGGCGACAATCGGCGCGCTCATTTCAGCTTTGAGCGTGCCGTTAATGTCCACCGCGATGGCGCGACAGCCGGTGGTGCCGAGATCGATACCGATATACAGCCCGTCCTGGCGCACGACCGGTTCCGGGGGAGGCGGCTCGATGATCGTCTCCGCAGGAGGCGCCGCTTCCGCTGGAGGCGGCGTATCCGACCGGCGATTACGTCGCAACATGCGAAAGCGATTGCTCGCCGATCGTTCCGTCGCGGCCGGAGCGTCGGGTTCAGCTAAAGGCACCGGAGTGCGGGGTCTCGGCGTGGGCGTAACCGGGGCCGCGGGTTCAGATAAAGGGACCGGAATACGCGGTTTCGACACGGGCGCGACCGGGGCGGCGGGTTCAGTTAAAGGCACCGGAGTGCGGGGTTTCGGCGCCGTCGCGACCGGAGCGGCGGGAGCTTTCGCCGATGTCGCGGCCGGGGTTTCCCTCGCCGGCAGTTCCTGGATCTCGCGCGGCAGATCGGCGGGCGGCGGCGGTGGAGAATTCCAGCCGCTTTGGCGGTGTACGACCTCGACGGTCGTGTAGAGCCCGCCACGGACGTTGAATTTGGCCCGCAGGCGCATGTACCGCGGCTGCGTGACGGCCACGAGATCGCTCAGGATCCGGTTGGTCACGTCCTCGTGGAAATGCCCTTCATGGCGGTAGGACCAGATGTAGAGCTTGAGCGACTTGAGCTCCACGCACAGGCGGTCCGGGACGTATTCGAGGCTCAGGGTGGCGAAGTCCGGCTGGCCGGTCTTCGGGCACAGACAAGTGAACTCCGGAGCTTCGATCTCGATGATATAATCCCGCCCTGGATGCGGATTGGGAAAAGTATCCAGATTTTTACTGGGCTGGGTCGGCATGGCCTTGGCTGGCAAGTGTTCGGAATATCGGTAAAATTGTAGCCTACTTTCCACCGGCGGACAGGAACGGTCACCACACGAAATGCGGCTAAAAACAATCAAGCTTTCCGGCTTCAAATCGTTTGTCGAGCCCGTCACTATCCCCATTTCCGGCGACCTGATCGGCATCATCGGCCCGAACGGTTGCGGAAAATCCAACATTATCGACGCAGTGCGCTGGGTCATGGGCGAGATGTCCGCCAAGAACCTGCGCGGCGATTCCATGGCCGACGTCATTTTCAACGGCTCCAATTCGCGCAAACCGGTGGCCGCGGCCTCCGTGGAACTCGTCTTCGACAACAGCGACGGAGGCGCCGGCGGCCAGTACGCTGGTTACGCCGAAATCGCCATCCGCCGCGAGGCCGGGCGCGACGGCCAGTCTGATTACTTCCTCAACCGGACCAAGTGCCGGCGCAAGGACATCACCGATATTTTCCTCGGCACCGGCCTGGGACCGCGCGCCTACTCGATCATCGAGCAAGGCATGGTGACCCGCATCATCGAAGCCAAGCCCGAGGATCTGCGCGGCTTCATCGAGGAAGCCGCGGGCATTTCCAAATACAAGGAACGCCGGCGCGAGACCGAAAGCCGCATCAAGCACACGCGCGAGAATCTCACGCGCGTGGAAGACATCCGCAAGGAACTCGAGACGCAGCTGTCGAAACTGCAAAAGCAGTCCAAGGCCGCCGCGCGTTACAAGGAACTGAAACAGGAAGAACGCCTCGTGAAGGCGCAGCTGCTGGCGCTGCGCTGGCTCGAGCTCGACCAGAAGCTGCACGCGCACGATCGCGAGATCGCGGCGCTGCAGAACGCACTCGATCTGGCACTGGCACGGCAGCATGGCATCGAAGCCGAGATCGAAAAAATCCGCTCCCGGCAGACCGAGGCGATGGACCGCTTCAACGCGGTGCAGGCGGAGTTCTATTCCGTGGGCGCCGAGGTCTCGCGCCTCGAACAGGCGATTCAGCACGCGCGCGAGACGCGCGAGAACCAGTTGCGCGAACAGGAGCAGATCAATCGTTCGTGGGGAGAGGCGAGCGCCCATCTGCAGGCGGACGTGACGCGCATGGATGAAATGCAGCGCCGGCTCGACGAGCTGGCGCCGCAACTCGAAGAAAATGTCCGCGCGCGCGACGCGGCGGTCGGAAATCGCAGCCAGGCCGAACGCACCATGCTGGACTGGCAAACCGAATGGGAGTCGTTCAGCTCGATGGCCGCCGAACCGGCCAAGGTGCGCGATGTCCAGACCGCGCGCATCCTGCAACTGGAACAGCATCTCGAGCAACTGCGGCAGCGCCAGGCGCGCCTCGAACAGGAATCATCCAGCATCGCCGCGGAACTGGATAAAGAGCCCGCCGGCGCCCTGCAAACGCAGGTGGCCGAGCTGGATGAGGCGTGCGAGTCGAAAGAACGCTCGATCGCCGGGATCGAGACACGTCTGCGCGAGACGCGCGACCGGCGCGATGAGCTCGATGACGATCTGGCCGAAGTGCGCGGCCGGAAACAGAACAGCGAGGCGCGCCTGGCTTCGTTGCGCGAGTTGCAGTCGGCCGCGCAAGGCGAGAGCGATGCGGCGCTGGGCGAATGGTTGCGCGGCCAGGGCCTCGACCAGGCCCCGCG
>JBBTKS010000188.1:0-2663 GCA_038058885.1 Pseudomonadota bacterium | reverse complement strand
GATCACCAGTGGCGTCTTGCCGGTGCCGCCGACGGTGATATTGCCCACCACGATCACCGGGACCGGCAGCCTGACGGAAGAAAAAATCCGCAGGCGATACAACCCGCGCCGCAACACCATCAACAGGCAATAAACCCAGCTGACGGGTAACAGCAGCAGGCTGATGGGCGTAAACCGGTACCAGTGTGGTTCCAGCCAATGCATCGCTCAGTGAGTGGGCTGGCCGCCGGCGCCGAACTGGATGCGGTACAGCCCGGCGTAAACGCCGTTTTGCGCCAGCAGCTCCCGGTGCGTTCCGCTCTCGACCACGCGGCCCTGCGCCAGCACCACGATCCGGTCCGCATGCTCGACGGTGGAGAGGCGATGCGCGATCACCAGCGTGGTGCGGTTCTCCATGAGCTTCTGCATCGCCGCCTGCACCAGGCGCTCGGATTCCGTGTCGAGCGACGAGGTGGCCTCGTCCAGGATCAGGATCGGCGCGTTCTTGTAAAGCGCGCGCGCGATGGCGATGCGCTGCCGCTGCCCGCCGGACACCCGCATTCCCCGTTCGCCGACAAGGGCATCCAGACCCTGCGGCAGTTTCTGCGCGAACTCCAGCACGTGCGCCGCCCGCGCCGCCTGCATCACGCGCTCTGCGTCAATCGGACCTTCGTGGCCGTAGGCGATGTTGTGCCGGATGGTGTCGTCGAACAGCAAAGTTTCCTGTCCGACAATCGCGATGTGACGGCGCAGATCGGCCAGCACCAGATCGTTGATATCCCTGTCGTCCAGCCGGATCTCGCCCTCGTTCACCCGGTAAAACCGCGGCAGCAGACTCGCGGTCGTGGTCTTGCCGCTGCCCGAGGCGCCCACGAGCGCTACCGTCTGACCGGGCTCGATGGTGAACGACACGTCCTGCAACGCCTCCGACTCCGCAACCGGATAGCGGAAGCCGACATGGCGATACTCGATGCGTCCGCGCACGCGGTCGAGCGTGACAGTACCGGTATCCGTTTCCGCCGGCTCGTCCATCAGCGCAAAGGCGCTGTGCGCCGCCGCGAGTCCGGTCTGGATGGTCTCGTTGATCTTGCTCAGACGCTTGGCCGGATTCATCATCCAGGTAACCGCGGTAATGTAGGAGACAAAGCCGCCGGCGGTAATCTCCCCGGAAAGCAGCGCAAAGTAGATCACGAGCGCCAGCGCGATCGCCGCCAGCAACTGGACCAGGCCCATGCCGACGGCGGACACCATGACCTTGCGCATGGCCTGGCGGCGGTTTCGCTCGTTGACCTCGGTGAAGGCGCGGATTTCCGTCTCCTGGCCGCCGAAGGCCTTGACCACGCGCTGCCCTTCCGTGGCCTGCTGTGTCACCTGCGAGATCTCGCCCATGCTTTTCTGGATCTGCCGGCTGGTTTTGCGGAACCGCTGGCTCATGGCGCGCACCAGCAGGCTCGAGATCGGCGCGAGGATGGCGAAAAAGATCGTCAGTTTCCAGTTGAGATAGATCATCCACGCCGCCATTGCCACGACCGTCAATCCGTCGCGCACGATGACAAAAATCGATTCGGTCACGGCCGCGGCGATCTGCTCGACGTCGTAGATGAGTTTGGAAATCAGGCTGCCGGAGGCATTCGTGTCGTAGAAACCGCTCGGCAGGCGCGTCAGATGCGTGAAGATGGCATTGCGGATATCGAAGGTGATGCGCCGGCCGACCCAGCTCACGGAATACTGCGCCATGAAATTGGCGATGCCGCGCACGAGGAACAGGCCGATGACGAGCGGCGGAACAAGGCGGATGGTGTCCATGTCCTTGCCGACGAAGCCGTGATCCACGAGCGGCTGCATCATCGCGGCGAATAACGCGGACGTGATCGACAGCACGATCATGCCGATCACGGCGATCACGAACTTGCCTTTGTACGGGAGCGCGTAACCCAGCAGGCGGCGGTAAAGCCGCAGGCTGCCGCCGGTGTCGGAAGCCTTACTCACGCGCCGCGGAACCGGACGGCTGCTGGGTGGCGAAGGTGAGGTGAGTGAAGCCGAGGCGGCGCGCCGTGTCCATCACGCGGATCACCGCCTCGTGCGGCGTTTTCGCATCGGCATTGATCACCACCAGCGGGTCCTTGTTGCCGCCCGCGGCGCGCATCAGTGAATTACGCAACACTTCCGGCGTCGCGTTCAGGAGCTGCTGGTCGGCGATATAATACTGGCCCTTGGCGTCGATCGTGACGCGCAGCGACGGCAGATTTTCTTTCACCTCGGCCGAGGCCTCGGGGAGACGGATGCGCAACCGCGATTCGGTAGAAAAACTGGTGGTGACGATCAGGAAGATCAACGCCATCAGCAACACGTCGATCAGCGGGATCAGATTGATCTCGGGTTCTTCGTCGGGCGCGGGACGGAAATTCATAGTTTGATCCGATTAATAACTACCTCAGAAATACCGTTCTATGTGTGTAGCCTGGATGGAGCGAAGCGGAATCCAGGTCATAGCGAAAGCCCCCCGGATTCCGGCACTTCGCGCCTTCATCCGGGCTACATGTGAAAGGCGCAGGGATGGTGCTGCGCTTGATAGAAGTAAAGTCATTTCTGGGACACGACACTAGTCGCTCTCGCGCTCGCCGTGTAAAATTTCCACCAGCTTCACGGCCTCTTCTTCCATCTCCAGCAGCAGGTCGTTCACG
>JBBTKS010000187.1:6400-14411 GCA_038058885.1 Pseudomonadota bacterium | reverse complement strand
CGGTGCGGTCGTCCAGGGGATCCACGTTAATGCGCTTGATGTCGCCGTCCACGCGGATCAGCGGGGGCAGACCGGATGACAAATGCAGGTCCGAGGCGTTCTGTTTAAAGGCAAACGCCAGTAGCTCGGCGATATCCATTCAGGTTCTCCAGGGGCCGCGGATGATTAAAAACGTTATAAATTCGACCCTTGCATTAATTTCTAGTCTATTCCGGCCGTTCCTGCAAACGGGCGCCGGCCCGCCGGTCGGTAAATTCCGGCTTCCGGCGCCCGTGCGGGCGGGATTTTGACTTCCGTTCGCCGGAGCGGCGCTTTAAACTTCGCCGGCCATGACCTTCCCTTCCACGAATACGGCGCACCCCCTGGTTGGTTTTATCGGCGCCGGTAACATGGCGCGCAGCCTGGCAGGGGGGCTGCTGAAAAACGGCTGGGGCAAAGACCAAATCATCCTCTCCGACCCCGAACCGGTCCAGCGCCAGGCGATTGAAACCGTGCTCGGCATCAAGGCCTTCGCCGACAACAGCGAGGTCGCGGCGCGCGCCGATCTCCTCGTACTTGCGGTAAAACCACAGATTCTCGCGAACGTATCCAAGCCCCTGGCAGCCACGCTCCAGAAGAAAAAACCGCTCGTCATCTCCATCGCCGCGGGCGTACGCATCGAGGATATCGACCGCTGGCTCGGCGGCGGACTCGCCATTGTGCGGGCCATGCCCAATACCGCCGCCTTGATCGGCAGCGGCGCCTCGGGCCTGTACGCCAACGATCGCGTCGACGACGGCATGCGCAATCAGGCCGAGTCCATCCTGCGCGCCGTGGGTGTCACGGTCTGGCTCGAGGACGAATACCTGATGGACGTGGTGACCGCCCTGTCCGGCAGCGGACCGGCGTATTTCTTTCTCGTCATGGAAGCGCTCGAACAGGCCGCCATTGAATCGGGTCTCGATCCGAAACAGGCGAGATTGCTCACGCTCGAGACCGCCTTCGGCGCCGCCAAGATGGCGCTGGAAGGGCATGAGGAACCAGCGCAGTTGCGCCGCCGTGTCACCTCGCCCGGTGGCACGACCGAACAGGCGGTGAAAATCCTGGAAGAAGGCGGCCTGCGGGGTCTGTTCAAAAACGCCATGCAGGCGGCCGGTGACCGGGCGCGTGCCATCGCCGACATGTTTGGAAAGGGCGCATGACCACGTTTTTCACCGAGGCCGCCGCTCTTGTTATCGAGGTAGCATTCGGTCTCTACATCCTGGCAGTACTGCTGCGTTTCCTGTTCCAGCTCGTGCGCGCGGATTTCTACAACCCGATATCCCAGTTCCTCGTGGCGCTGACCAATCCGCTGCTGAAACCCCTGCGCCGCGTCATCCCGGGGATGTACGGCATCGATGTTGCCTCGCTGGCGCTGCTGGTGGCGCTCAAGGGCCTGGAGGTATTTCTCATCTTCTCGCTCGGTGGCTATGCGCTCGAACCGCTGCCGGTAATCATCGCGGCGGCGGTGGGTCTGTTGCGACTGACGATCAATATATTTTTCTATGCCATCCTGCTGCGCGTAATCCTGAGCTGGTTCATGCCTTATGGCATGCATCACAACCCTGCGGGCAACCTGTTGGCGAGCCTCACGGAACCGCTGATGCGCCCCGCCCGCCGGCTGATTCCGCCGGTCGGCGGACTGGACCTGTCCCCGATCGTGGCGCTGGTGGCACTGCAGCTTTTGCAGCTTGCCCTGGCGCACCTCCTGCGTTAGCGCCCAGTGCCCGAGGTGAAGAATTTCGGAGATCGCGTCCCGGTACCCAGGGATCTGTCGGCTACGTGAACTGGTTCCGCCGGGACGGATCGGACCTCATTCTTCAGATACGGGTCCAGCCACGCGCCAGCAACGATGCCTTGGCCGGGGTGATCGGCGATTGTCTCAAGATCCGGCTCACTGCCCCGCCCGTTGAAGGCCGGGCGAATGAACATCTCATCGCCTACCTGGCCAAGCTTTTCGGCGTCCCTAAAAACAGCGTGATCCTGGAGCGGGGCGATAGCTCCAAGCGCAAGCAGCTGCGCATCCGCTCCCCGAAAAAGCTGCCCGAAAACCTCGACTGGGGTATCTAGTCACCCCTTCTCCCTTCTCCCTTCTCCCTTCTCCCTTCCCTTCCCCACCCACACCCCCCCGGCCGGTTCTTCCCATGCAGGGGGGCTGGATATAGTTTTTATTTAAGTTTATATTCTAACCACCTGTATTAAAGGGGGATTCAATATAATGATAAGCGCGCAAAGGCTAACAGAAAGGCCCCGGCTGGCCATCAACGAGTTCAGCCGACGATTGGGGGATTACAAACGCTGGCGCGATGAATTAATCGAGATCATCAACGAATACCAAACGTGGGTGGAAAGCCACGGACTCGCGAGCGGCGAGGAGGATTTGCAGCTTTACGAACTCATCGACGCACTCCGCTCCGACAAGCTCACCATCGCGCTGGTGGCCGAATTCTCCCGCGGCAAAACCGAACTCATCAACGCCATTTTCTTCGCCGACCACCGGCAACGCCTGCTTCCCTCGGAAGCCGGCCGCACCACCATGTGTCCGACGGAATTGCGTTACGATGAAAGCGAACCGCCGTGCCTCAAGCTTCTGCCGATTGAGACGCGCAAAACCGCCACCACGATTTCAGAATACCGCCGCACACCTGCCGCCTGGACCGTGATACCGCTGGATCTCGATTCGCCAAAGAAAATTGCCGAGACCTTTCAGCAGATCGTTAAAACCAAACCGGTCACCGCGGATCAAGCCGAAGAACTGGGTCTCTACTACCCGGGTGCGGAGCAGATGTCGCACGTTCTCAACAACGATGGCACCGTGGAGATTCCGGTCTGGCGGCACGCCATCATCAATTATCCGCACCCGCTGCTGAAACGGGGACTGGTGGTGCTCGACACGCCAGGACTCAATGCACTCGGCACCGAGCCGGAACTGACGCTGAGCATGTTGCCCGGCGCGCAGGCGGTGCTGTTTGTGCTCGCGGCCGATACCGGCGTCACCAAAACCGATCTGGAGGTCTGGACAAGTCACGTCTGTCCCACCAGAGGAAGCAGGGCCGAAGGACGTCTGGTGGCACTCAACAAGATCGACACGTTATGGGATGAATTGAGCAATGACACGGCCATCACAGCCGCGATCGCGCGCCAGACGCAAGAAACAGCGCGAGTACTCGGCATCGGCAAGAATCAGGTGATCGCTGTCTCCGCGCAGAAAGGCTTGCTCGGCAAGATCAAGTCGGATTATGCGCTGATCGAGCGTAGCGGCTTGCCGGTGTTGGAAACAAAATTATCGGGCGATATCATCCCGGCACGTCAGGAATTGCTGCGCGAACGCGTGATTCACGATATCGGCTCCATGGTCGAAACCACCAGCGCGATGATCGAGGCAAGGCTTAACGCTGTGGCGGAACAGATCGAAGAGTTACAGGCGCTGGGTGGCGAAAACCGCGACGCCATCCAGAACCTGGTCACGCGGTTGCGCGATGAAAAGCAGGCCTATGACCAGACGCTGGTTAGTTTTCAGAATATGCGCGCGGTGCTTTCCGACCAGGTCAAGATTCTGCTCGATTATCTGAGCGTCGAGGCCTTTGATGGCCTGGCGGAAAAATCCCGTCAGGGAATGGCGGAGTCGTGGACCACGCCGGGTTTGCGCGAAGGGATGAAGGCCCTCTTCGACGGGGCCCTCGATGCCATGGAAAAAGCCAACAAGCAGACCCAGCAGATAAGGGCCCTGGTTCAAGCTGTTTACAACAAGTTTCACAGCGAGCACGGGCTGGCCAAGATCAAGCCGGTCAACTTTTCATTGCTGCCCTACCGCAGCCAGCTGCAAAAGCTGTATGAGGAAGCCGAGAGGTTTCGCAACAGCCCGATGATGATCATCACCGAACAACACTTTGTGGTGCAGAAATTTTTCGTCACCTTGGTCGGCCAGGCGCGCGAACTGTTCAGCGAGTGCAACACCGCCGCCCGTGCCTGGAGCAAGGCGATCATGGCGCCAATCCTGTCGCAGGTCCGCGAACACAAAATCCTGATGGATCAGCGGCTCGAAAATCTGAAACGGGTCCACGAGAATTTCGACAACCTCAGCGGCCGCATCGCCGAACTGGAATCCAATCACCAGAACCTGGAAAACCAGCAGCTGGTCATCCGCAACATGCTGCGCAAGATCAACCAGCCGCTGCCGGTTGATCCCTAGACTCCCACCGCTCCACGCCTGTCGGGCCTGATGGTGTTCCGGCGTTGACACAAAAAAAGGCCGGAAGGGTTTCCCCTTCCGGCCCGGTGCATCCGTTGATGAAACGGATTATTACTTTGCTGCCGCCGGAGCCGCAGACGCGGTGGCCGTCAGTGTCTGATCGATTGACGAGAAGATGATGCTCGGGATCAGGGTGTTCTTGGCGAACGCCATGTAACCGGAATCCCAGAAGTACAGCTGCATGCGCCACATCTCGCCATACTGCACCACCTTCACTTCCTTGCCGTCATTGATGACGAGCACTTCCATCGGCATCGCCGGAGCATGGTCCACGCCCGGGTGCGGGGCGTCTTTGGCCTTGCCATCGCTGCGGAAGTCGGAGTTGATGCTGATGCACTTGTTTTCGGTATAGTCGTTGGTGATGCCAAAGTAGACGGCATTCGCACCCACCGGGATCTTGCTCAGCAACCGCCAGCCGGAGGAGTCGTCAACACCCTTGTCCTGACTCGCACGCAGGGTGTTCTCAACACGGGCAACCGTTGCCGCGAAGTTCTCGGCCTTGTCCTTGAAAACCTCGTTCTGGCTATCTTTCCAGTTACGGAACTTGGCCATCATCTTGGCGGGGCCGTCACCGTTGAACTTGTTGAGCGTCTTCTCGGTGCGGAGCGGTTCAAGCTGCACGGAAACCTGTTTGCCCGGAACCTTGGCGGCGATGTCCTTGATTTCCTGGCCCGTGGCTTTCGCCGCTGCCAACAGATTGGCATAGTTCTTTGAGCTGGAATAGAAGACCATCGCGTGGGCAGACGGGTTGCCCATATTGATATGGACCTTCTTGCCTTCACCATACTCGTACACGCCGATACGCAGCACCTGCGCCGAGATGGTATCCGGAGACTCGTCCTTGGCCGCTTCCATGTAGGCGGGTGACGTCACGATATAGACTCGGGCCTGCTGAACCTTATCCTTGAAAGTCAGATCCCGCTTGGCTTGCAGTGTCAGCTTGGATTCGGCCAAGGCCTTCTCCAGCGCTGCCGTCGTGTCATTGAACGATCCCGACGCTTCCAGAATGCGCTCAAAAATCCCGTAATCTTCCGCCGCGAAGGCGTTGCCGATCCCCAATACGAACGCAAAAATCAGGGAAAAAAGCTGGCTAAGCTTTGTAGATTTAGACTTCATTTGGACTCTCCTCCTCAAATGCCTCTTAGTTAAGGACTTGTTACAGGTTTCTAATCCGTTATGGATTTAAAAATCCCTGCCAGGCATTGTGCTGATTCTCGCGCTAGTCTGCAACTGCCAGTCAAAATATATGTTTTTCTTATTGATTATATTGAACTTTTTAATAATTTCTCATCGACCAGACAGGCATGAATTGACCCCCGCAGATGCAGCTTGGCCCCACACCGGCTTAGCCGGTGAGGGGCCAAAATCGTTCAGGATCGTACTAAATGGATAACGGGAAGTGGCTGCCTTCAAGGCAGCCACGGGATTTACGGGTTGAGCTGCAAAACCTTAAGGACAGTGATGGCCTGGTTAAAGCCCTGATCGGCGGACATGCGCCATAACCGCACGGCCTCGTCCTGATTCTCATCCACGCCTTCGCCCTTCATGTACATGAGACCCAGATTGAACTGCGCCGCGGCATATCCCTGCTTCGCGGCCATGGCCCACCACTTCACGGCCTCGGCGGGGTCCGGCTTCACACCAGTTCCCTCGGCATAATACAGACCCAGATTGAACTGGGCTTCCGAATGCCCCTGCAGGGCGGCCATGCGCCACCATTGTGCGGCGGCATTGAGATCGCGGGTTACCCCGGTGCCTGTGGCATAGAGCACACCCAGATTGTACTGGGCAATGACATGTCCCTGCTCGGCCGCCTTGCGATACCAGCGCACCGCCTCGATCATGTCCTTGGCCACGCCCCCATCACCGCGGTTGTACAGAACCGCGAGGGTAAACTGTGCCTCGGTATCGCCCTGCTCGGCGAGCGATTGCCATACCTTTATCGATTCGGAGCGAAGGCCATTGTTATATTGCACCAGCGCAACCTGATTCGCAGCAGTGGGATGCTCAGTCGGATGGGTCTCTGCGCGAATCTGAATCGCTGGAAAGGCCGATTCCGATAGTGCCGCCGACAGCGACGCGCTGCACAACACGGACACCAACCCCAACACGGCCCCTGCCACCCTCACGCGGACAAAGCACGCGTTTCTTTCCGTTGTACCCCCGAACATGACCCTCTCCCCGAAAGCAAAAAAATACGATTGTCTTGGGGGAGAAAGTGCAAGAGCTATGCCACCCCTTATACAGCTTTAGAATCAATGGTTTGATCTGCCGGTAGCAGCACTCATTTCACTGATAAATGGCCGGAATCAGGCGCGGTTTGACGATTCTTGCAGGATCGGCTGGTTGACGGGCCAGATGGACCCGGCCGAGATGCCTCCCGCAGGGAGAATCACCGCCCTGGAATCCGCTCGCGCCGGCACACGCATCCACAGGTGAACCGGAAAACAAGGAGCCGCCTGGCGGTGCTAAGATAAAATAGTCTTTCACGCTCGCCGAAGACGGCCGCGCACATTCAAAACCGAAAACAATCCGAGACACCCGTGCCCAAACAAAAACTGCTCAGATCGAAAATGTTCTGGGTGGGTATTCTTTATTTTGCGCAGGGCTTCCCCTTCGGGCTTTTCTACGACGTCTTCCCGGTCCACTTCCGCCAGCTTGGCGTCGACCTGCGCGAGATCGGTTTTCTCTCGCTGCTAGGGCTGGCCTGGACCATCAAATTTCTCTGGGCGCCGGCGGTGGATCATTACCGCCATCACCGCCGCTGGATGCTCGCAGCGGATCTCGCCATGGGCGTGGTGCTGCTGTTCCTGTCGATGCAGGCGGGTTTCGGACCGCCGGTATGGATCGCCATCGGCGTGTTCACCCTGCTCTCCGCCACCAACGACATTGCGATCGACGGCTACACCATCGAGTTCCTGGATAAAAAAGAACTGGGGCTGGCGAACGGCATTCGCATCGGGATGGGGCGCGTCGGCATTCTCGCCGCGGGTGTGATCCTCATACTAAGTGATTATCTCGGTTGGCCCGGCGCCTACACCGCGGCCGCCGGCATCCTGGCCGTGCTCGGGATCGTCTGCCTGTACGCGCCCAAGGAACTGTCCTTCGGAATACGCAAGCCGATGACGCTGGGGAAAGAATTCACCGGAATCCTGCGCCGGCCGCGCGCGTTTGCGCTGGTATTGATGTTCCTGCTGGGAACCCTGTGGCTCATCAACAACGCCACGCACTGGTCAGGCAAGGTGGAAGGCTTCTGGTGGTACACCTTCGGCGTCGCCGGCGCGCTGATGGCACTGAGTTTCGCGATGCAGCGTCCGTCGAAAGCAACGAAAAACAGCGAGGCCAAGCTGACCGAAGGGCCGATGTTCGGCGCGCTGATGGAGATGTTGCAGCGGCCTTACATCATCCCGGTCATCCTGTTCGTGCTGATCTTCAAGCTCGGCGACAGCTCCATGGGTTTCATGGTGAAACCGTTCTGGGTGGATGCCGGCTTCACGGCGACCCAGATCGGGCTGGTGTCGGTCAATCTCGGGCTGATCCTGTCGATCACCGGCGGCATCGCCGGCGGCTGGTTCACCGACCGCGTGGGCATATTCAAAGCGCTGTGGATACTCGGATTGTTTCAGGCGCTGTCCAACCTCGGTTACGTCTGGGCCGCCTCGACCCTGCCGCTCGCGAGCAGCGGCGCGCCGATGCTGCCGGACTACAAGATCATTCTCTACGGCGCGAGCGCCTTTGAAT
>JBBTKS010000187.1:0-6390 GCA_038058885.1 Pseudomonadota bacterium | reverse complement strand
GGGCTCGGCACCGCCGCGTTTCTTGCGTTCCTGATGGCGATCGTGAACAAGCAGCATTCGGCAACCGAGTACGCGATCCTGTCCTCGGTGTTCGCGCTGTCGCGCCAGCTCGCCGGTTACGCCTCCGGTTACGGCGCGCATTACATGGGCTACGCGCACTATTTCCTGCTGACGTTCTTTCTTTCGTTTCCGGCCTATGTGTTTCTGCCGTGGGTGAAGAAAATGCTGGGCTACGCGGAACAGCAAAAAGGCTGGGGGCAGGAATAAAAGTCTGGGGGAAGTTTTAATTAAAAACGGAAATCAATCGTCTCCGCCAGCTTCGATCAGTTCGTCCAAACCGCCATCTATGTGCAATTCGGTCAACTCCGTGTAACCGCCGATGCACTTGCCATCGATCACGATCTGCGGGACGGTGCGCGCACCGTTCGTGACCCGCGCGAACTCGCGCAGCTTGCTCTTGTCGACGTCCACGCGCACCTCGTCGAACGGGATGTTCCACTTCTGCAGCAGTTGCTTGGCCTTGGTGCAATAAGGACATGCGCCGGTGCTGTATACCTTCACTCGCGCCATATAATTTTCCAGGCTCTGGTTCAAAGTTTGTAATCGTAATCCATGATCAACGGTGCATGATCGGAGAACCGCTTGTCCTTATATATGCGTTCCTTCTCCGCCTTCTTCGCTACGCCCGGCGTCGCGATCTGGTAATCGATGCGCCAACCGACGTTCTTCTCGTACGCCCGTCCGCGGTTGGACCACCAGGTGTATTGATCGGGCTTGTCGTTGAGCGTGCGGAACACGTCCACCCAGCCGAGTTCATCGAACACCTGCGTGAGCCACGCGCGCTCCTCGGGCAGGAAGCCGGAATTTTTCTGGTTCGATTTCCAGTTTTTCAAATCGATTTCCTTGTGCGCGATGTTCCAGTCGCCGCAAAGAATATATTCACGCCCGTCATGGCGAAGTTTCTTGAGCACCGGCAGGAAGTGCCCCATGAAACGGAACTTGGATTCCTGGCGGTGCGGACCGGCGGAACCCGAGGGCAGGTAAAGAGAAACCACGCTGAGCTTGCCGAAATCAGCCTGTAAATAGCGCCCCTCGTCGTCATGCTCCTTGGAGCCGAAACCGACCCTGACCCGATCGGGTTTCAGGCGCGCATAGAGCGCCACGCCGGCGTAGCCCTTTTTCTCGGCGCAGTTGAAAAACCCGTGAAACCCCTTGGGCGCCAGCATGGCGGGGGTGAGGTCGGCTTCCTGCGCCTTGACCTCCTGCAGGCACACGACGTCGGCGTTCCGGCGCGCCAGCCATTCGAATAGTCCCTTTTTGGCCGCGGAACGGATGCCGTTGACGTTGAGCGTGATGACGCGCATGGGTTTTTATCATATCCGACTTTCCACGCCGTGACGCGCCGATTAGAATCGCGGCCATGAAAGACTACCAGCGCGAGTTCCTCGATTTCGCCATCGAGTGCCAGGCGCTGCGCTTCGGCGAATTCACCCTCAAATCCGGGCGGGTCAGCCCGTATTTTTTCAACAGCGGATTGTTCAACACCGGCCACAAGCTGGCGCGGCTGGGCCAGTTCTACGCCCGCGCCATCGCCGACAGCGGCATCGCCTTCGACATGGTTTACGGCCCCGCCTACAAGGGCGTGCCACTGGCCTGTGCCACGGCCATGTCGATCGGCGACCGCGACGTGCCGTACGCCTTCAACCGCAAGGAAGTGAAGAAATACGGCGAGGGCGGCCTCATCGTCGGCCATCCGCTGCAGGGTAAGGTGCTGATCGTGGACGACGTCATCTCCGCCGGCACCTCGATCCGGGAGTCGGTGCAGATCATCCGGACCGCCGGTGCCACGCCGGTCGGCGTGGCCATCGCCCTCGACCGGCAGGAACGCGGCGAAGGCACGACATCCGCCGTGCAGGAAGTGGAGACGACGCTGGGTTTGCGCGTGATCAGCATCGTCGCGCTGGAAACCCTGCTGAATTATCTGGACGGGAAGGACGGCGGACGCCGTTATCTCGATGCCATCAACGCCTATCGCCGCACCTACGGAACCTGAGCCGGTCGAGCCCGGCAATTTTTACTTGTCGTCCCGGTCTTTTTCCGGCGACTCGCGCCGCTCATGGTAGCGCGTGATCTGCGTCTGCTTGGCCATGCGGATGGAGCCGTCATGCGTCGCGCCGCGCGCGATGGCCACCACAGGGCTCGTGATCCTGCCGCGCACGAAAGCGGTGTGCGCCAGCTCCAGCTTGGCCGTGGCGTGGATGTCGCCTTCCACGTGGCCCGCGATCACGATCGACGCGGCGCGGATGTTTCCTTTCCAGCGGCCGCCTTCGCCCAGCACCAGCGTGCCTTCAATCTCGCACTCGCCGTGCACCTCGCCGTAGACGATATGGCTGTCCTTGCCCTGAATCGTGCCCATGTACACGGACTGCGGCCCGAGCATGCCGGTAAAGTCACCCACGTGGTCGAGGGTGCGGCGGCGCTGTTTTCTGCCGAATTTCCTCAGGAGTTCTTCGATCTTCAAGCCTGGATTTCCCATTCCGGTTGCTTGCCTCGCTGCGACGGGCCCTTCCCAATACTAGCAGGCGCCGCGACCGGTGGAGTCAAACGATAAGCTTGAGTCCCACCAGCACCGTGACGATTTCAAAGGCGCGCTTGATCCAGAGATTGCCCTTGACGATGGACCAGTGCGCGCCGAGATAGCCGCCGACAAGCGAACCCAGCAGCAGCGCCGGCAGCCATGACCAGCGGATCTCGCCGAGCAGGCCGAGCGTGATCGCGCCGGCGCCGTTCCAGAACAGTCCCACCAGCACCAGCGTGTAGGCCACCGCGCGGCGGTAGTCGAGCCCGAACCAGCGCACCAGCCACAGGGTGCAGAACAGCCCGGTACCGGAGGTGAGCGATCCGTTGAGCACGCCGACCGCGAACAGGCCCGCGCCGCCCAGGGCGAAACCCTGGCGCGTACGGTGAACCGGTACATGCTCCAGACCCAGCTTCTTGTGGAGGAACGAATAGACGCCGATCCCGATCGTAAGAATGCCGAGCGCGACCCGCGCGATCGCATCCGGCACATCGAGAATGTAGGCGGCACCCAGCACCACGCCGGGAAGTCCCGTGGCCAGGATAAAGAGCGAAAATTTCCACTCGAGGGATTTCTCGCGCACATGCCTCAGGGTCGCTCCCACGCCGAGCGCAACGCTCGCGACCTTGTGGGTGGCGAGCGCCACCCCGAACGGCAGGCCAAGAAAGATCAGCGCCGGAAACTGCAGCAGGCCCGCGCCGCCGCCGGCGAACGCGGAGAACACGTTTGCCACCAGCGACACCAGCAACAGCACCAGCTGCTCGGTCCAGTTCACCGGCGTGCCGGACGGCGGAAGTCCCGGGGCATCATGGCCGCGGATTATGGCAAAGATCGCCGGGCCGCCAGGGCCGGGCGCCATCCTTCGGCGACTCCCTGCCGCACGGCGGCCGCGGTTGACATTGTTACAAGCCAGCGCCTATCTTGAATTATTGGCCCTGCATGAATCATCTGAAAATTTCGGAGCTGAATGAACATTGACCGGTATCGGCTCCGGCGGATGCGGGACCAATAATCAAAATTATTTTGCTAGGGAACCTCTGATTAAGTCTCCCGTTCGCCCTGAGCTTGTCGAAGGGTGAACGGGAAATACCGTAAATAACGGGTGATTTGTCCGTTCATGGTTCGACAGGCTCACCACGAACGGACTTAATCAGAGGTTCCCTGGGGTGTTCATTGAGGTGGCTGGAAAGTCTTACCGATGGCCGGACAGTGGATTGAGTCAGCGCCATTTTTTACACGGTTCGTGCCACCCCCATTACAAGGACAAGGAGTCATCCTCATGTCACGGAACAAGTCTGTCCATGTCTTCATCCTCGCCCTCGGCCTGTGTCTGCCCGTGACGGGCATACACGCGGCATCGGGACCGACCATCAAGAAATGCAAGGATGCCACCGGCCAGTGGCACTACGGAGACAGTGCCGCCCAAGAGTGCGCCAAATCCAAGATCACGGTGATGTCGGATGAAGGCACGACCAAAAAGGTGATTGCCGCGCCGCCGACCGCGGAGGAACTCAAGGAACACGAAGCACGCCAGGAAACGGAATCGGCGGAAAAGCAAAGGGCAACGGATCAGGCTAAAAAAGACGCGGTGCTCCTGTCCACCTACGGTGGCGAAGACGACATCAATTATATCCGCGACCGCAAGATCGCGCAGATCGAAACCTCGGTCAAGGCGAGCGAGGAAACGCTGAAATCCCTGCGTGCGGCGCTCGCCCGCATGGAGGCGCAGGCCGCGGACGAAGGCAAGGGAGACAAGGCGGCGGATCAAGCCACCGTGAAAAACATCGAGCAAACCAGGAAACAGATCGCGCGGCATGAGGGCGTGGTCGCGGAGAAGCGCAAGGAACAGGAAGCATTGCGCAAACAATACGCCGACGAAACGGAACGCTATCGCGAAATCAAGAAAAACCAGGCTGCCAGGGCGCCCGCAGCCGCGAAAAAACCGTGAAGTACCGGCATTGAAATAATTTCCGATTCAAAAACGGCGCGCCCCGTCGGGCCTCGTTTACTTCGCCCCCGGCTCCGGCGCCACCCAACGCCGTCCTTCCACCGTCAGCTCCTGTTTCCAGAACGGCGCGCGCGTTTTCAGTTCATCGATCACATAACGGCACGCGGCGAACGCCGCCTCGCGGTGCGCCGCCCACACCGCCACGCACACGATCGGGTCGTTGGGGCGCAACTCGCCGTAACGGTGAATCACCAGCAGGTCGTCAATCGGCCAGCGCTCCGCCGCCTCGCGGGCCACACGCTCGAGATGCTTCCCGGTCATGGGCGCGTAATGCTCGAGGGTCATGGCCTGCACCGCGTTACCCTGATTGAAATCGCGCAGCGTGCCGACGAACACGGTCGTGGCGCCGAACTTCCCGGCCAGGTCCGGCTGCCCCGATTGGTAGCGCACGATCTCCTGCCAGGGATCGAAGGCCGCGGCCAGCAAACGTACGGTCATGGCGCGCCCCCGGTCACGGGCGGGAAGAACGCCACCTCGTCGCCGTCGCGTACCGGTTGGTCGGGCCGGGCGTATTCCATGTTCACCGCCGCCAGCAGGTTGACGGGCAAGGCAGTTTGCGCGCTCTGCTTCCAGACATCGGAAACGGTATTGATACCGGCGCTATCGATGACCTCCTGTGCCTTGCCCAAGCGCTCACGCACGCTGGCGAAAAACCTGACTGTAATACTCATGAATTAAATCCCCTGCAATTAATATGGTGGACGACAGGGTTATCTGCGATAGAATAATCGCCCTCCTGAGGGTTCGCAGCAAGCTGTCTCACTGACATCCTGCCTTGCTATGAACGATCCCGGCTTTCCAGGGGTCAACGTATCGCTTCCGCAAATAAATGAAACTTATGAGCGGCACCAGTAATTCTAATTAGTTTTGGAGTCGGTGACGCTATACAGTTCCGCGGCTCAGGTGCAGCGACACTGTCTTTGCAGTTTTTCTGGCATAAAGGGGAAAAGGTTCTCTATGTCTAAACTGGTCAATCCACACGGCGGCGGGTCACTCAAACCCCTGCTCCTTCAAGGCACGGCGCTCACCGAAGAAAAGAAGCGCGCGCAAACCTTACCGAAAGTAAAAATCACCTCGCGCGAAACCGGCGATGTCATCATGATGGGCATCGGCGGCTTCACCCCGCTCGACGGGTTCATGACTCATGCCGACTGGGAAGAAGTGTGCGACGGCATGAAAATGACCAATGGCCTGTTCTGGCCGATCCCGATCACCCTCTCCACCGGCAAGTCCACCGCCGACGGCATCAAGACCGGCGCGGAGGTCGCGCTCGTTGACGCCGAGTCGGGCGAGATCCTGGCCACGATGAAGGTCACCGAGAAGTACACCATCGACAAGGCCCACGAGTGCATGCAGGTCTACAAGACCACCGACTTGGCACATCCCGGCGTCAAGATGGTGATGGAACAGGGCGAGATCAATCTTGCCGGTCCGGTGAAGGTGCTTTCCACCGGTACGTTCAAGCAGGAATACGGCGATCAGTTCCTGACCCCGGCCGAAACCCGCGCCATGTTCCAGAAGATGGGCTGGTCCCGGGTGGCCGCGTTCCAGACCCGCAACCCGATGCACCGCTCGCACGAATACCTGGCCAAGATCGCCATCGAGACCATGGACGGCGTGCTGGTGCACTCGCTGCTCGGCGCCCTCAAGCCGGGCGACATCCCGGCCGAAGTACGTTCCGAAGCCATCAGCGTGCTGGTCGACAACTACTTCGCCCCCAACACCGTGATCCAGGCCGGCTACCCGCTGGACATGCGCTATGCCGGTCCGCGCGAGGCACTGCTGCACGCCCTGTTCCGCCAGA
>JBBTKS010000186.1:0-2331 GCA_038058885.1 Pseudomonadota bacterium | reverse complement strand
CTACTTCGTGTCTACCTTGCTGTCGCAGATCGAGACATCCAAGGGCCTTAAACCCATTGGCATCCACGCACTGATCGAAACCGCGCGCGGCATGGCCAATGTCGAGGACATCGCCGCGACCTGTCCCGAAAGAATGGAGGCGCTGGTCTTCGGCGTGGCCGACTTCGCGGCCTCGACCCAGGCGCGCGTCACGCACATGGGCGGAGCCAACGCGGATTATGCCGTGCTCACGCACGCGGACGGCGGTAGCCGTGAACGCCACTGGAACGATCAATGGCACTACGCGCAGGCACGCCTCGTGGTGGCCTGCCGCGCCTACGGCCTGCGCCCGATCGACGGGCCGTTCAGCGACATCCAGGACGCCGAGGGTTTTCGCTCCGCGGCGCGCTCGGCGGCGGCACTCGGTATCGAAGGCAAGTGGGCGATTCATCCTTCGCAAATCGCGCTCGCCAATGAAGTATTTTCGCCCACTGAAGCCGAGGTCACGCGCGCCCAGCGGATTCTGGCGGCCATGGCGGATGCCGCCAAACGCGGCCTGGGGGCGGTGACGCTCGATGGCCGCATGCTCGATGCCGCCTCGATCCGTCAGGCCGAAGTCGTCATGGAGAAGATGCAACGAATCAAAGTGGGTCAGGAGCGGGCGGCATGAATATTCACGAATTCCAGGCGAAGGAACTGATGCGTCAATACGGCGTCCCGGTGCCCGCGGGCAGCGTGGCGCACAGCGTGGAACAGGCGGCGGCCGTGGCCGAAGAACTCGGCGTCAACCGCTTCGTGGTCAAGGCGCAGATCCACGCCGGCGGACGCGGCAAGGCCGGCGGCGTCAAGCTCGCCCACACCATTGATGAAGTGCGCGTGGCCACCGATGAAATGATCGGCCGGTCTCTTGTCACCGCCCAAACCAGCCCGCAAGGGCAACGCGTGCAGCGCGTGCTGATCGAGCAAGCCGTCGACATCGCGCGTGAAGCCTATTTCGGCCTGGTCATTGATCGCGCCAGCCAGCGCATCACGATCATCGCCTGCGACGGCGGCGGGGTCGAGATCGAAGAGACGGCGCGTAAAGAGCCGGCGCGCATCCTGCGCGAAGCGGTGGACCCCGCCGTGGGATTGCTCGACTTCCAGTGCCGCAAGGTCGCCGCGCATCTGGGACTGGGCGGCAAACAATTGCCCGCCGCGGTGAAGCTGATGAAGTCACTCTACCGCTGCTTTCGCGACAACGATGCCGTGCTGATCGAAGTCAACCCGCTGGCCGTGACCCTGGACGGCCGGCTGCTCGCGCTGGACGCGAAAATGCAGTTTGACGACAACGCCATCTACCGCCGGCCGCATATCAGCAACCTGCGGGATTTCGACGAAGAAGACCCCAAGGAAGTCGAAGCCGCCGCACATGGCCTCAACTATATCGCGCTGGAAGGCAATGTCGGATGTATCGTCAACGGCGCCGGACTCGCCATGGCCACGATGGACGCCATCGCCTTGCACGGCGGGCAGCCGGCGAATTTTCTCGACGTGGGCGGCGGTGCCTCGCCGGAAAAAGTCACCAACGCCTTTCGGATTGTATTACTGGATAAAAACGTTAAAGCCGTGCTGGTCAATATCTTCGCTGGCATTAACCGCTGCGACTGGGTGGCGGAAGGCATCGTGCGCGCGATGCGTGAACTCAACGTCAAAGTGCCCGTTATCGTGCGCCTTGCCGGCACCAACGTGGAACAGGGGCGCGCTGTCCTGGCCCAGTCCGGTCTGAAATTTCTCACTGCCAACAATCTCGACGATGCCGCGGCCATGGCCGTGCGCGCCACCAGCGGAGCTATCGCCCATGAGCATCTTTATAAATAAATCCTCGCGCGTCGTGATCCAGGGCCTGACCGGCCAGCACGGGAGTTTCCACGCCGAGGAATCCATCAAGATCGGCACCCAGGTCGTCGCCGGCGTAACACCCGGCAAGGGCGGCACGACGCACCTCGGCATTCCCCTGTTCGACACCGTGCACGAGGCGGTGGCGCGCACCGGGGCCGATGTCGCCGGCATTTTCGTGCCGCCGCCGTTCGCCGCCGATGCCATCATGGAAGCCATCGATACCGGCATCCGCACGATTGTTGTAGTAGCCGACGGCATCCCGGTGCAGGACATGGTGCGCGTCAAGCGTTATTCCGCCGGGCGCGACGTGGTGATCGTCGGCCCCAACACGCCGGGCCTGATCACGCCCAATGAATGCAAGGTGGGCATCATGCCGGCCCATATCTATAAACCCGGAAAGATCGGCGTGGTGTCGCGCTCCGGCACGCTCAATTACGAAGCGGTCGAGCAGATGGCCGACTACAAGCTGGGCCA
>JBBTKS010000185.1:0-4908 GCA_038058885.1 Pseudomonadota bacterium | reverse complement strand
AAAGACGATGCCAGTCAGGTGCGACTGGAAAAATGATTTTTAGAGGTTCCCTTAAACTACTTGCCGGGCCGGATGAGGCGCTTGCGGGCGCGCTTGACCGCCGCCTTGACCTGCGCCGGCGCGGTACCGCCGAGGTGGTCGCGGGCTTTCAATGAGCCTTCCACCGTCAGCACGCCGTACACATCCTTGCCGATCACCGGACTCAGACGCTTGAATTCTTCGAGGCCGATCTGCGGCAAGTCGCGCTTGGTATCAATCGCCAGACGCACGGCCTTGCCCACGATTTCATGCGCGTCGCGGAAGGCCACACCCTTGCGCACCAGATAATCAGCCAGGTCGGTGGCGGTGGAAAAACCGCTGCCCGCCGCGCGCGCGAGGTTGTCGCGCTTGACCTTCATGCCCGGAATCATGCCGGCGAAAACCCGCAGGCTGCCGAGCACCGTGTCGAGCGTGTCGAACACCGGTTCCTTGTCTTCCTGGTTGTCCTTGTTATACGCCAGCGGCTGCGCCTTCATGAGCGTGAGCAGCGCGACCAGATGGCCGTTGACGCGGCCGGTCTTGCCGCGCACCAATTCCGGTACATCCGGATTCTTCTTTTGCGGCATGATGGACGAGCCGGTGCAGTAGGCGTCCGACAATTCGACGAAGCCGAACTGGGCGGAGGACCACAACACCAGTTCCTCGGACATGCGCGACAAGTGAGTCATGAGCAGCGCCGCGGCTGATACGAATTCAATGGCGAAGTCGCGGTCGGAAACCGCATCGAGCGAATTTTCCGCCGGTGCGCTGAACCCGAGCAGTTTCGCGGTGTAGGCGCGGTCGATGGGATAGCTCGTGCCGGCCAGCGCCGCGGCGCCGAGCGGCATGATGTTCACGCGCCGGCGGCAATCCTGGAGGCGCTGCGCATCGCGCGCAAGCATCTCGAACCACGCGAGCAGATGATGGCCGAAGGTGATCGGCTGCGCCGTCTGCAAATGCGTAAATCCCGGCGCGGGCGTGGCCGCCTCGCGTTCGGCGAGATCGAGGATGGCTGTTTGCAGTTGCGCGATGGCGTCGGACACGACGTCGATGCCGTCGCGCAGGTAGAGCCGCAGATCGGTCGCGACCTGATCGTTGCGCGAGCGGCCGGTGTGCAGTTTCTTGCCGACCTCGCCGAGGCGCTCGATCAGGCGTGCTTCGATGTTCATGTGCACGTCTTCGAGCGCCACGCTCCAGGCAAACTTGTCCGCGTCGATTTCGGCTTCGATTTCCTTCAGGCCCTTGACGATCGCGTCGCGTTCTTTTTTCGTGAGCACGCCCACGTGCGCCAGCATCCGCGCGTGCGCGATCGAGCCCATGATGTCGTAGAGGTACAGGCGCCGGTCAAAAAACACCGAGGCCGTGAAGGTCTCGACGATGGCGTCGGTGGCTTCGGTGAAGCGTCCGCTCCAGGGTTTTTCTTTTGCCATGACCTTGTTCAGCGACAAGTGTGTGTGATCGGGACGGAAAGCTGACACGGGACGGCATCGTTCGCCGGTCGCCAAAACCTTGTCGTGCTGGTGAAACTACCGGTTTCCGGCCCGCCCATCCGTGTCCGTCCTACGATTATCGGCCGTTCGTTGTTACCGCGGTATAACCCGGCTATTTTTCATTCTGTAGCACCTGGTTTGGACTCTCCTTTGTGCACCCCCACCCCGAATTCCGAACCAGGATTAGGCCCCCCGCCTCAAAACGGGGGGTTTTTTTTGGCTTTTGGCCACGCCGCTGAAAGTATACTTGAGATGTCGTCCAAAGGAACCGGTGTTTTTTGCCTGCGCGGCGCCCACCAAGGCGCTGAAAAATATATAATTAAGCTATAAATGTACTGGGTGGGTGCATCCGCCCTGTCATTCATCAACCGCCTGGTCCGAGAGGAGCATGATTCCGGCGCGCCGGCGTATCCTGTCGTTTAACCGGTTCATGATGAACGCTTGAAAGTTGCACGTCAGAACGGATTCCATGTCCAACGCCAGCGTCGAAAAGTCACAACTCCTGCCCGATTTCGGGACCTTCAGCATGCTGATTCGGTTCGTCATCATGGCCGAACTGATCGCCATCATCATTACTATCGGGCGCAATACCGACTTCAACGAACAGGCCTGGCAGGATTTTTCCCTGCTGTCGCTGTTTGCGGTGTCCATCGCGCTGTGCAGTTTCGTGGTGCTGAAAATCGCCTCACCGCTGTTCAAACGGGCCTCGACGGGAACCGGCTCGGTGCTGGCGGTGCTGCTATTGCTAATGGTGACCACACTCGGGACCGACGGGGTAATCTATCTGCTTCATCAACTCGAACTGATCGACGAAGGCATGCCGGCATGGCGCGAATCGCTGCTGATCCGCAGCCTGATGATCAGCGGCATCATCGGCGTCCTGGGCGTACGCTACCTGATCCTGCAGAAACGTTCGGCGGTGGACGGCAAGCTTCAGCAGGAATCCAAACTCCAGGCGCTGCAATCGCGCATCCGCCCGCATTTCCTGTTCAACAGCCTGAACAGCGTTGCCTCGCTCACGCGTAGCGACCCCGCCAAGGCCGAGGCGGTGCTTCACGACCTCGCGGACCTGTTCCGCGTGCTGCTCGCGGATGCGCGTAAACTCGTGCCCGTGACCGCCGAGCGCGAAATCTCGCGCCAGTACCTGGAAGTGGAGAAAATCCGTCTTGGCGACCGGCTGCAGGTGAAATGGAACGTGAGTAATATTCCGCGCTCCGCGTTGATGCCGGCGTTGACCCTGCAACCGCTGTTGGAAAATGCCATCTATCATGGCATCGAGCCGCGCTTTGCCGGCGGCACGATCAAGATCGAGATGTGGACCGAAGGCCAGACGCTGAATATCATGATCAGCAACCCGCTGCCGGACGTGCAGAAGGTGACACGCAGCAAGGGCAACAAGCTCGCGCAGGAAAACATCCGCCAGCGCCTGGCGACCCAATTCGGCGGCGCTGCCAGCATGCAAGTCATTCAGGAAGGCGGACAGTATCACGTCAAGGTCAAAATGCCGGTCATCCTGGGATAATGATGGAACCCGCCACCAAAAGCCGGTTATTCCTTGATCGCCTCAGGGGACGCGCACGGGATTTCGAGAAAAGCCTGGAGCGCTTGCTGCCGGCGGCAAAAACCTTGCCGGATGAGAAAACCGAATTCCTGCCGAACTTCTGCACCGGCGAGGTGGTATTCAACGTCGTGGTGGTCGCGGAGATGCTCGCCATCGTGATCAATCTCGTCATCCCACGGAATTTCCTGTCGCCCACCGTGCTGCAGGACCTGCTGCTGATCTCGCTGTTCATCCAGTGGGTGGCGCTCGCGGGCACCGCCGTGCTGTGTTACACGCGCAAATACCTCAACCGGCTTCCCAATCTGCGCGCGCTGGTGATGGCCTACCTGTTGCTGCTGCTCACCACCTTCCTGGTGAGCGAATGCGTCGTCTGGCTGTTGTGGGCCCTGGGCCGGCTCAACACCGCGCGCCCGGCATGGTATGCTGATTTTCATATCCTCAATCTCACCGTCAGCGCCATCATCAACGGGCTGCTGCTGCGATTGTTCCTCGCCAAGCACGAACTGACCCAGCGCTCGCTGTCCGAGGCGCGCGCCAAGTTGCAGGCGCTGCAATCGCGCATCCGCCCGCATTTCGTGTTCAACAGCCTCAACATCATCTCCTCGCTGGTTCGCAGCGCACCGAATAAGGCCGAGACCGCGATCGAGGACATGGCCGACCTGTTTCGCATGATGCTGTCGCAGGACGAGATGCTGGTGCCGGTCAAGAATGAAGTCGACGTCGCGAAAAAATACCTCGCGCTCGAGGCGCTGCGTCTCGACAACCGGCTCGTGGTCAACTGGGACATCGGCAAGCTCCCGCGCAAGAGCGTGATGCCGGTGCTGACGCTGCAACCGCTGCTCGAGAACGCGATCCGTTACGGTATCGAGGAACTGCCGGCCGGCGGAGTCGTGGATGTGCGGTTGTGGGAGGAAAACGACCGGATTCACATCCGGGTCTCCAATCCGCTCCCGAAAACCAAACCCAAGCAGGCGAAATCGACACCGGGTCAGTCGCTGGGCAACATACGCCAGCGATTCCAGAGTCATTACGGTGAGCAGGCCTCGCTGCAAAGCACCGAGGATGACGGCCTGTTTACTGTCACGGTAGTGCTGCCAACGCGCGGAGATAATCCATGAGAGTGCTGATCGTAGATGACGAAAAACTGGCGCGCGACCGTTTGCGCGAGTTGCTGAACGACATCGGTGGCTACACCGTGGTCGGCGATGCCATGAACGGCGCCGAGGCGGTCGAAAAGTCCGCCGAGCTCAATCCCGACGTGCTGCTCATGGACATCCGCATGCCGGGCATGGACGGGCTCGAGGCCGCCATGCATCTCATGGGCATGGAAAATCCGCCGGCGGTGATTTTCACCACGGCTTACGATCAGCACGCGCTCGACGCCTTCGACGTCAACGCCGTGGATTACCTGCTCAAGCCGATTCGCAAGGATCGGCTGGCGAAAGCGCTGTCCAAGGCGCATAAACTCACGATGAAGCAGATCGACGAGATAACGCACGCGCGTCCCGAACCCATGGTGCGCACGCACATCAGCGTGCACCTGCGCGGCAACATTCGCCTCGTGCCGATACCGGATATTCTTTACTTTCTCGCCGACAGCAAATACGTCGTGATACGCACGCCGACGGAGGAACATCTGATCGAGGACTCGCTGGTGAACCTGGAGAAGGAGTTCGGCGAGCGCTTCCTGCGCGTCCATCGCAACGCGCTCGTGTCCACGGGCGCCATCAAGGGCATCGAGAAGAACCCCGCCGGCACCTGGCAGATCAGTCTCAAGGGATACGACAAGAAACTCGACGTCAGCCGCCGCCACACGGCGCAGGTGCGGCGCTGGGCGCG
>JBBTKS010000184.1:0-1419 GCA_038058885.1 Pseudomonadota bacterium | reverse complement strand
TTAACCGGTCAAAGGTTTTTGTTAAATATCAGCTCTGATCACTAGTGTCCGGTTAAAACGCGAACAGATTCAGCTGGTTACAACGCATGGCGTCTTCCGATGTGTATTCGTTGTCTGGAAAGGCTTGCTGGACGGGCATTTTCTCGAAAAGCGTGAGCGAAAGAATCTGTAACAATGTGTACAGCGACGTGTCGAGGGCGAGACGTTTCCTGACGATGGCAACCAGGACATACACGGACATGGCAATCCAGATCTGGGACTTCACGGCGTTCTCCGAAGTGCCATAGAAACGCTTGATGCGAAGATGCTGCTTGATCCACTTGAAGAAGAGTTCCACCTGCCAGCGGCTCTTGTAGAGCGCGCAGATGGTCAGGGCCGGCAATGCGGTCTGGTTGGTCAGAAAGACCAGCGTCTTGTCGGTCGTGGGATCGTGGAAGCGGATGCGGCGCAAGTGCGCGGGGTAGTCGCGCCGGGAGCCACAGCCATCGAGGGCAATCGTGTGATCGCAGATTACGCCACTCGTCCGATCGGTCGGCGCCGAATAGAGGCGGTGGGCATCGAGATTCGACTTGGCGCGGGTGACGAAGAAGCTGCCGGCCTGGGCGAGGGTGTAGAGCCGGGCGAAGTCCATGTAGCCGCGATCCATCACGTAGAAGGCGCCGGGCTCTGGCATGAGCAGATCCAGGACATGCACATCGTGCAGCTTGCCGTCCGAGATGTGGATGAAGCTGGGAATCGCCCCGCGCAGGTCGAGCAGCGTGTGCATCTTGACCGCGGCTTTGGTCGAGCGAAACGGCGCCCATGGAAACACCGACAGGCACAGGTCGATGGTGGTCGAGTCCAAGGCATAGACGGTGTTCGACAGTTCGATGCCCAGCGTGTCTGTGGCATAGAGCGTCCTGGCTTGGGCAATCAGAATCTGGGCGAAGTCGGCATAAATCCGCCAGTCGCGCGATTCGTTGGCATCGGCCAGGGTCGAGCGCCGTACTGGTTCGCGAAAGCCCATGTGGTAGAGCTTGGACGCCTGCGCCGACAGACAGACCTCGATGTCGCGCAGACTCTCCCGGTAGGTCAGTTGGGCGAAGGCCATGACTCGAAACTGCTCGGCGCAGGTCATGGCCCGCACGCGCGCGTCGCCGCCGTAGCGGGCCACGATGCGACTGAACGTGCTCCACGGCAGGAAATCCATCAACTGAGCGAACAGGGTTTTGCCGGCGTACATGGGGCCTCCTTGGGAGAAAACTCCCGAGACCATCGCCCAGGACGCGTTCTGCGTTCAAGTCGACACCACCCCCGAAATCGCCCAAACCCGTATCAATCATGACGTTGCATGCTTCCATACGCTATTTAACCGGACACTAGTGATCACGCCTAAGAACTAATGTAGGGGCGAGGCGCTGCCTCGCCCTCTGTGCTTAC
>JBBTKS010000183.1:0-2687 GCA_038058885.1 Pseudomonadota bacterium | reverse complement strand
TCCCTGTGCTCGCGGAACGCGCGCCCTCTGAAGGGCCTCGTCCGACGCGCGCACGCTGGGACCGATCCAGGCCACCCTTTTAAGAGTGTAACGAACGAGCTTGGAAGGAGCATATAGATCTGTGCTCGTGCAACGCGCGGTCTCGGAAGACCCTCATTGGACACGCGCAATGGGAGACCATCTAGCCCGCACTCAAGCAAAAAGGTAAAAGGCATGTGGTCGCTCGATGCGCGGAGTGAAGGATGTCCGGCAACACCCTAGAGAGGTAGTACAAAGATCGGTCAGAAGAATGCGTTAGATGCCTGCGGTTGGAGGTCATTCAGCTCACCATATTAGGTCGGACATGAGCAGGTTTGGAGGAAGCATTTATATATAGGGGTATGCGAGCTGCATACATGCTGGCATTTCTCGATCCAGTGGGTTGACACAATTGTTAGCAAAACGTAGTCTGTCAGAAATCTCTCCTCTGTTGGTGCCAAACATACCGACACGTTTTTTGGTTTTGTTATTCGAAGACAATCTAAAAAAGATGGGACTAATGTCCTTGTTCTTCTTAGCGGAGGAATCGACTCGGCTGCCTGTGTCGATTTTTATTGCTCTCAAGGTGTCAAAGTTCGAGGGCTGTTTATAGACTATGGACAACTTGCAGCGAGAAGAGAGCGAGCGGCTGCCAAGCAAATATGGACTCACTACGGAATCAAAATAAGAGAGCTAGCATGCAGCGGATGCTCTGAAAAGACCGAAGGAATCGTTCAAGGTCGGAATGCGTTTTTTCTGTACGCCGCTCTAATGGAATTCGGTAAACGGAACGGTATTATAGCCCTCGGTGTTCATGCTGGCACGCCATACATTGATTGCTCTCAAGAATTCATAAAGGCTATTCAGTCAACTTTTGATGACTACTCTGACGGTCGAATAAGAATTGGTGCTCCATTTGTAGAATGGAAAAAACAGGACATATGGCTCTATTGTCAAGAAAAGCAAGTGCCGGTAAAGCTTACTTATAGTTGCGAAAAAGGATGCAAGCCGCCTTGCGGGCGATGCTTATCTTGCCGCGACAGAAAGGCTTTGTATGCTTTACCGAAGCACGACGATTAGGCACCCCTCCGGGGTCAGCTTAAAAACTCCTCTTCTCGTACCTTCTTTTTGAGTCAATCCCATTCTTAGTTGAAATTCCGTAGCGGTCTCCAGTGTAGCTCGTACTAAATTTCCTTCCCCATACAGTGGCTCGGGCGTTCAACTGAAAACCCGGCCTCCGTGTTGGCCACAGGATTCGCGATCGCGCGGCAGTCCATAGCCACCCCCGGCTTCCTCGGGCTAGGCGATCGGTGTGTCGGTCACGGACTCGCGTGGGATCTCCGTCCGCAGTGCCATCTGAAGCTGGGGCAGATGGCGGTAGCCTTTGATCCGCCGCAGGCGCGGCTCGATGAGGCTCAGCGCACTGGCTACCCAGCGCTGTTTCTGGTCCGACGTGCGCCAGTGATCCACCTTGTCGGTCAGCTGGCCGAGCTGCGCATTCAGGGATTCTAGACAGTTCGTGGTCTTCAGGCTCACCCCCAGCAATGGAAACAGCCCCAGGCCATGGAGGGTCAACGTCTCCTCCAGACCTTCGTCCAGGCTGGCCACGGCGGAGACGTTGATTGTCCGTAGCTTCTGGCGGAGCCGACCCAGGGCGGCTCGCGCCTCGGCATACGTCGGTCGCTCGTCAGCCTGTTGCAGCCGCCGCCGCCAGGCCGCCGGCTGAGGCTTCGGCAGATATCGCACGACGTTCTCGCGTTTGTGCCACTGACAGCGTTGGACGAGGGCCTGGGCGCCGAACACCGTCTGAATGGCGGTGCGTAGCCCCTTGGCCCCGTCAATGACGCAGAGGAGGCCGGGCTCCACCCGCAGCCCTCGCTCGATCAGCCCCCGCAGGAACGCCGCACAGACCGACTCGTTTTCGGTGGCGGTCTGCACGAAGCCCAGGATCTTCTTCTGTCCCTGCAGCGTGAGCCCCAAGGCAATGACCATGGTATCCTGCGCGAACGTTTTGCCGTCAAGGACCACGGCCACGAACTCGTCCCGGTCCAGGCGCCGCTCACAGAGGGCGCGCAGGTGGCGGGCGCTGGCCCGGATAAAGCGGCGGGAGACGCTCGACGCACTCAGCCCAAAGGCGGTGGGCACCGCCTCCGCACAGGCGGCATCCTGCCGACAGGTCAGGCCCACCAGCACTTTCCGGAACAAGCCGACATCTGCCGCCCGCGGGACTTGCAGCCGTGCATACGTAGTCAGTGGAATCTCTCTATTCGCGACCCGATCACGGATGCGAGGGACTGGGACGGGCAGCTTCTGATCGGCCAGGTAGACCGAGCCCGGTTGCTGTCCCCAGCGGACCACGCTGGGACAGCCTCCCGTCCGGCAGTATCGGGTGCCGGCCACCGCGGCCACCGCGGCGTCCAGCGCCTCGCCGACCGCCTGCAGTCCCAGCGGAATCAGAGCCTGGATGAGTGCCACGGTGCTATCGATCTCCTCCGTCGGCAATCCCGCGGCGGCTGCCGATGCCCTCACGTCTTTCACCTTGCCTTGTCGCTGAATCTGGACTACGCTTTTCATGGAGCGGCTCCTTTCCTTTGGTGGGGAGTGGTGGTGGTCGGAGCCACGATCACTGCACCACACCGGGGCCGCTTCGTCAATTTTCAACTAAGCCT
>JBBTKS010000182.1:0-12878 GCA_038058885.1 Pseudomonadota bacterium | reverse complement strand
CGCCGGCTTGGCTGGCCTGCTCAGCGTCGGCGTGACGCTGCCGCGCGGCCTGCCCTGGATGATGCTCGCCGCGCTGGGGGGCGCGCTCGTGGGATCGGAACTGGCCGTGCGACGGCTGGCGCCGGTGCGGCTGCGTCAGCTGCTCGGCGTGGTGCTGGTGATCGCGGCGATAAAAATGTTCATCACCGCTTGAGCCGTCTCAGACTCCGGCAGCTACTTTGGGCGGCTCGGCAAATGGCACCTCCCCTTCGTACGGCTCGGCGTAACCGCATTCCTTCTGCGGACAGACCTTTTCCACGCCGCGGCGCTTGGTGGTCTTGACGGAAAGAAACGGCCAACCGCACTTGGGGCAAGGTTCCTTGATCGGCGGATTCCACACGGCGTACTTGCAGTCGGGATAACGCGCGCAGGAATAAAAAACTTTCCCGTAGCGCGACTTGCGCTTGAGCATGGTCGCCTGCTTGCACTCCGGGCATTCCACGCCGGTGTCGGCGGGTTTCTCCAGCGGCTCCATGTGTTTGCAGTTGGGATAGTTGCTGCAGCCGATGAACCGGCCGTAACGGCCGCGCTTGATGACGAGGTTGGATTCGCACTTGGGACACTTGCGGTCGGGCACGATCTCGGGTTCGTTCGAGGCGCCCACGGCGTCGTCCACGTTGCGTGTGTAATTACAGTCGGGGTAACCAGTGCAGCCGATGAAGTAGCCGTTGCGCCCGAGGCGCTTGGCCAGTTTCTTGCCGCACTTGGGGCATTCCTCTTCCATCATCTCGACACCGGGTCGATCCGCGGACTCCTTCTCCTTCACCTGATTCTTGAAATCGGTCCAGAATTCCCGCAGTACCGGCTGCCACTCCTTCTCGCCGCGCGAGATGGCATCGAGGTCGTCTTCCATGCGCGCGGTGAAATCGTAATCCACGTAGTGGAAAAAATGCTCTGACAGGAATTTGTTGACCACGCGTCCGACGTCGGTGGGTTTGAAGCGGCGGTTGTCGAGCGTCACGTATTCGCGGCTCTCAAGGGTATAAATGATGGAGGCATAGGTCGAGGGCCGGCCGATGCCGTAGGATTCGAGCGCCTTCACCAGGCTCGCCTCGGAGAAGCGCGGCGGCGGTTCGGTGAAATGCTGCTCCTGGCGCAAGACCTTGAGTTCGATGGACTCGCCCTTTTCCATCGGCGGCAGAAGCTTCTCGTCTTCGGCGGCGCCCTCGGGCGCGTCCGCCGGCTTGTCGTCGATGTCTTCCTGATACACCGCCATGAAACCGGGTTTCACCACGGTCGAGCCGTTGGCGCGGAACACGTTGCCTTCGCCCGCGGCGAGATCCACCGTGACGGTGTCGAGCACCGCCGGCACCATCTGGCAGGCCAGCGTGCGCTTCCAGATAAGTTCGTATAACCGCAACTGGTCCGGCTTCAGATGATCCTTGACCGCATCCGGCGCACGGGCGGCCGAGGTTGGACGGATGGCCTCATGCGCTTCCTGCGCGTTCTTCGACTTGTTCTTGTACGCAATCGGTTCGTCCGGCAGGTTGTCGGCACCGAAACGGTCCTTGATCACATCGCGGATTTCGGCGACGGCTTCGTTCGCCAGATTCACCGCGTCGGTACGCATGTAGCTGATGAGACCGACGACTTCGCCGTGGCCGAGATCCATGCCTTCGTAAAGCTGTTGCGCCGTGCGCATGGTGCGTTGTGCCGTGAAGCCCAGCTTGCGCGAAGCCTCCTGCTGCAGGGTGGAGGTGGTGAAGGGCGGCGCCGGGTTGCGGCGGCGCTGCTTCTTCTCGACCGAAAGCACTTCCAGACGGCCCTGCGCCTTGGCCTGCAGGGCAGTGTCGATTTCCGCGGCGCGCGCGCCATTGTCGATGGAAAACTGCTCGAGCTTTTCGCCGTTGAAATGGGTGAGCCGGGCGGCGAAGTCTTTGCCCTTGGTAGCCAGATCGGATTCGATGGTCCAGTACTCGCGCGCCTTAAAGGCTTCGATCTCCAGCTCGCGCTCGACGATCAGCCGCAGCGCCGGACTTTGCACGCGCCCGGCCGACAGGCCGCGGCGCACCTTTTTCCACAGCAGCGGCGAGAGGTTGAAGCCCACCAGGTAGTCGAGCGCACGACGCGCCTGCTGCGCGTTGATGAGGTTCTCGGACAACTGGCGCGGTTGCTCGATCGCATGCTGGATCGCGCTCTTGGTGATCTCGTGAAACTCCACGCGATGTACCGGCTTGTCGTCCAAGACGTCTTCCGCTTTCAGAATTTCATGCAGGTGCCAGGAGATGGCTTCGCCCTCGCGATCCGGGTCGGTCGCCAGATACAGCGAGTCGGCCTTTTTCATTGCCTTGACGATGGCATCCACGTGCTTTTTGTTTTTCTCGATCAACACGTACTTCATGCCGAAGTTGTTCTCCGTGTCCACCGCGCCCTGTTTCGGGAGCAGGTCACGCACATGGCCGTAAGAAGCCAGGCAGGTAAAATCCTTGCCCAGATACTTGGACATGGTTTTGGCCTTGGCCGGCGATTCCACCACGATCAGATGTTTTGGCATTCAGTTAACTCAATTTACGTCAGTAAAATTAATTGCTGCCCGCGCTGTTTTCCGGAAAAAATGACACGGCATGAATGCCGCGCCGATTTCATCCCGGTACATTTTCGGGCGCCTGGATTGCGTCAGACCTGAATTGTTGTCGATAACAGGCGGGGCTTGTCAAGTCGGGAGCCGTAAACAGCGAATGGGCAACAGCCGGATCGAAGCGCGAATGATGATGGAAATCAATGCAGATGACCCTGCATTTCATCAAACACCATGTCCTCGAGCATGTGATAGGCGTATTCCTGTCCGGGCTGATTGAACAGCACCAGCAGCATCACCCACTTGAGCTGATCCAGCGCGATCTCATCGACTTCCAGCGCCATCAGCCGGTCGATCACCACCTCGCGTGTGGCCGGATCGATCACACCACTGGTTTCCATGAACTGAAGATAGCCGCGGCATTCCTCGTCGAGCTTTTCCTGCTCCTTCGGCGTGTAGTGGCGTATCGATGCGGACCTTCCCGCGCGCGGCTGACCGTGACTGATCTCGCGCAGCATGGACAGACCGTCCAGCCAGGAAAAGGCCTTGCGGATTTCGCCGCGGCGGAAACCGGCCTGGGTCAGTTCGTGGGTAAGCGCTTCCTGATCGGGTTGGAATTCAGTGCCTTCATCCATGTAGTTTTCGAACAAATACATCAGCACATCGAAAACATTTTCTTTCATCAGCGGGCTGCGCTCTCTCTTTAACTCGCGTTATCGGGTAATCCTTTGAACCTTGCCGCCCGGACAATTCGACACGAGTCCGTTCAGCTCCATTTGCAAGAGCATGGAGGAAACAGCTTCCGCCGTCAATCCGCTGCGTTCGATCAGTACGTCAACACTGACCGGATCATGACCGATATGTTCCAGCAAGGTTACCATCGTTGCCTCCAACTGCGGCGCCGACGGCGTGGTTTCATGCGCGGCCTGAAGCGCCACGCCGGCCAGCGGACCGAGCTCCTCGAGAATATCCTGCGCGGTTTCCACGAGCTTGGCGCCTTGGCGGATGAGCGCATGACAGCCGCGCGCCTGCGGGGCGTGGATCGAGCCGGGAATGGCGAATACCTCGCGTCCCTGTTCATTCGCCATGCGCGCGGTGATGAGCGAGCCGCTTTGCAGTGCCGCCTCGACCACGAGCGTGCCCAGGGAAAGACCGCTGATAATGCGGTTACGCACCGGGAAATTTTCCGGCAACGGCGGCGTACCGAGCGGAAATTCGGACACGAGCGCGCCGTGTTTGACGATCTCATGCGCCAGGTCGCGATGCCGCGCCGGATACACCCGATCGAGCCCGGTGCCGGCCACCGCGATGGTTTTCCCGCCGGCCTCGAGCGCACCGCGATGCGCGGCACTGTCCACACCCAGCGCCATGCCGCTGGTGATCGCCAGCCCCGCCCCGGCCAGGCTTTTGGCGAACGCGCGCGCATTCTCGCGGCCCATGGGCGTGGGATTGCGGCTGCCCACGATCGCCAGTTGCCGGGCCGACAGCAGCTGACGCTCCCCGGAGATATAAAGCACCAGCGGCGGGTCGGGGATTTCGCGCAGCAGCACAGGGTAATCGGGGTCTGACCAGGTCAGCAGGTGATGGCCGGGTTCACTCAGCCATTCGAGCTCGGATTTGAGTACTTTCTCATCGGGACCGGCAAGAAGAGCGTCGATCGCCTCGTTCTTTCCGACGAGCGTTTTTTCGAGTTGGCCGCGGCTGGCGGAAAAAATAGCCTCGATCGATCCGAAGTGTTCGAGCAGCTCGAGCTGGGTGCGGGTGCCGACGCCGCGCAGACGCCGCAGCGCGAGCCACGGCACAAGGGTATCGAGAGCGGAAATCTGCGTCGACGCGCCGGTCATGGCGCGCAGTCTACTCCATCAAATGTGAATTACCTCAGGGCGTGATAACCGCGTCCAGCATGTGCACCGGCCGGGTGGCGGTCATGACGAGTGCGTAGCTCATTTTCTCGTAGGTACGGAAGACCATCACCAGCGCCGATTCTTCATCCGGCAATTTGTAACGCTTGCGTGTGACCGGATCCTTGTGCTTACCGGCATGACGCATGACGCGCAGCACATGGCCTTCCTCGATGCCTTCGCGGGTGCCCAGCGTAATGCCGACCACCGTCAAGGGGCCGATCTCGGCCACGGCGTTCAGGGCCGAAACGATTCGCCCCTCGACCTGGGTCTTGGGGGCGTGAGGGTAATAGTAAGGCAGGGATGCCTTCTTGGGCGCTTCCACCAGCCGGTCGGTCGGAATAATTTCCTGCTTCACCTCGGTGACCACGAGCTTGCTCGGGTCGCCGGTTTCGAGCCGATGCGCATTGCCCAGATACACGGCCTCGTACGCCAGCAGCTCCCCGGTATCGGGATGGCGAATGGGATTGCCACGACGCACGATCTGGTAATACTCCGGGTCTTCGTCCTTCAGGCGGCGGGCATAGAACTGGCTGCCGTTGCCGAGTGCAATCCGATCATCGAGCCCGGTGGTGATGTAACCCGCCTGCTCAAGCTCATTTTCACCAACCACCAGCGGGCGCGTGAGAAACGGCAGAATGGCATCGGGCGGAATCGTGGGAATGGCCGCATCGAGTGCCTCGCTATGTACTTGCGGTCTCAATTTAACTGTGCGCCCATCGGTGGGTGTGGGGCCGGCAGCCGGCTCCTGCGCCTTGGCGGTTTCAGACAACGAAGGCAATCCCGGGGCGGTAACCGTTTCCTTGCGTAACACCATCAGTTCCGGTTTGCCGTCCACCATGCGCAGCACCACGACGTCGCCGGGATATATGAGGTGGGGATTTTTGATCTGGTCGTTGATCTTCCAGATTTTCGGCCAGTGCCACGGGCTCTTCAGAAAGCGGGTCGAGATGTCCCACAAGGTATCGCCCTTGACCACGGTATAGCGTTCGGGATGATCGGGCTTGAGCTGCACCTCATCCGCGCGTGAGAAATTCGCGGAGGTCAGAAACAATCCAACAACAAGAAGGAAAAAGCCGGATACCGGTAGGTGCTTAGGCGACATTCGTCCACATTCCGTGTAATCTGATGACGTTTTTTAGTGTAGTCCATGCCGGGGCGCAAAGCCAAGGCGGCACTATGGCGAAATTATCTTGTTATTCAGTAGTATCCAGACAGATAATAAACCGACTTGGCAGGAAGTAAACTAACCTCCGGATCCCGAGCCAAACGGGCACGGGGCGCCAGCTTTTATCACCGAACTCCATGACCGTACGCACCATTCTGCACTATCCCGATCCGCGCCTGCGCCGCAAGGCCAACCCGGTACCGGAGGTGACCGACGACATCCGCCGGCTGGTGGATGACATGGCCGAGACCATGTACCAGGCGCCGGGGATCGGCCTTGCCGCCATCCAGGTCAACGAGGCCTGGCGCATTATAGTCATCGACATCTCCGAGACCCGCGACCAACTCCAGGTTTTCATCAATCCGGAAATCCTGTCCCGGGACGGCGAGCAGGAACGCGAAGAGGGCTGCCTGTCCGTGCCCGGAATCTACGAACCGGTCATACGCGCCAACCGCATCCGCTTGCGGGCGCTCGACCGCGATGGCAGACCGGTCGAATTCGAAGCCGAAGGTTTGCTCGCCACCTGCCTCCAGCACGAAATTGATCACCTCGACGGCAAGGTCTTTGTCGATTATCTCTCGCGCCTGAAACAAACGCGTATCCGCAAAAAGCTGGAAAAGCAGCAACGCATAGCAATGTAATTCACAGGACTGACAGGATAAATCCAAAAATGAAAAGTTTGATTTCTAATCCTGTAAATCCTGTTTAGTCCTGTAAATCCCGTCTATTTTTCTCTTATGAATCTGATCTTCGCCGCAACTCCCGCCTTCGCCGTTCCCGCGCTCGAGGCACTGCTACGCGCCGGCCATGTCATTCGCGCCGTGTATACCCAACCGGACCGCCCCGCCGGGCGCGGACGCAAGCTGATGGCGAGCGCGGTTAAACAGTGCGCGGAGAAGCACGGCATTGAAATCCGCCAGCCGGAAAAAATCGCCGGCGAGGAAGGCCGGCTTCGCGCCGACGCCCCCGATGCGATGATTGTCATCGCCTACGGTTTGTTGCTTCCGGAATCCATTCTTGCCATTCCCCGTTACGGTTGCATCAATGTTCACGCCTCGCTGCTGCCGCGCTGGCGCGGTGCCGCGCCGATCCCGCGCGCGATCGAGGCCGGAGACGCTGACACCGGCGTTAGCATCATGCAGATGGAAGCCGGGCTCGACACCGGGCCGGTGCTGACGGAAGCACGCCTGCCGATACACGACAACGACACGGCGCAGACCCTGCACGACCGCCTGGCGCCACTCGGCGCCGACACGCTGGTCAGCGCGCTGGAACGCCGCACGCGCGGCGAAATAAGGCCGCAACCCCAGGACGCTGCGCGCGCGTGTTATGCCAAAAAACTGCGCAAGGAGGAAAGCGCTCTCGACTGGGCACAGCCCGCGGCGGTGCTGCATCGCAAGATCCGCGCGCTGGTTCCCTGGCCGGTGGCGAGCACGACCTGGCGCGGCAAAACCTTGCGCCTGAGGGAGGCAGGACCGCTGGTGCAAAAAAATACACCCGGCGTGCCGGGCACGGTCGTGCAGGCCGATGCCGGCGGCGTGTGCGTACTGACCGGCGAGGGCGTGCTCACTATCACGCGATTACAGGCGGAAGGCGGAAAAATTCTTGCGGCGGGCGACTTTCTGAACGGCCATCCGCTCGCGGCCGGCGACCGGATGGGCGATGAAGCGCACAACACCCCGGCCGGCTAGGCACGCCGGTCCGGCGCGGAGCCATCCGCGCGCCGTGGCGGCAAAAGTCTTGGAGGAGGTGGTCGTCCATTCGCGCTACCTCGATACCGCCCTGGCACAATCCCTGGCGACACTGCCGGATAACCAAAAAAACGACGCAGCGCTCATCCAGGAGATGGCCTACGGCGTACTGCGCTGGTTCCATCAGCTGGAGGCTGTCGCAGCGCTTTTCCTCGATAAACCGCTCAAGGCAAAAGACAGCGACATCCACATGTTGCTGTTGATCGGACTGTATCAACTGCGACACATGCGCGTGGCCCGGCACGCGGCGGTGAAAGAAACGGTGGAAGCGGCGGCGGCACTGAAAAAAATCTGGGCGAAAAATTTTCTCAACGCCTGCCTGCGTTCCTACCTGCGAGAGGAGGCGCGTGCTCAGACAACTGTCACCGCCAGTCCTTCGGCCAGATTCAGCCATCCGGACTGGCTCATCGGCGAAATCCGCCGTGACTGGCCGGACGACTGGGAAACCATATTGGCCGCCAACAACGAACGCCCGCCGATGGTGCTGCGGGTCAACCGGCGCCGGCAGACACGCGATCAATATCTCGCGCGCCTCGCGCAAGCCGGCATCGCCGCCAAGGCAATGCCAGTGACAGATACCGCGGTGTTATTGGACACGCCCGTGGCCGTGAGCGAGCTGCCCGGATTCACCCAGGGCGATGTCTCGGTGCAGGATGCGGCCGCGCAATTCGCGGCGGTTCTGCTCGACGCCCAACCCGGCGAACGCGTGCTCGACGCCTGCGCCGCGCCGGGCGGCAAAACCGGCCATCTGCTCGAACACACGCCGGGGCTCGCTGAACTGGTGGCACTCGACAAGGAACCGGGGCGCGTGGCCTTGATTGAAGATAATCTCGTACGTCTGGGCCTCAGTGCGAAGCTCATCACCGGCGATGCGGCGAACCCGGCGAACTGGTGGGACGGGCGTCCATTCGACCGGATACTCGCAGATGTTCCGTGCTCGGCGACCGGGGTGATTCGCCGTCATCCCGACATCAAGCGGCGGCGGCGCCCCGAGGACCTGCCCAAGCTCGTCACGACGCAGGCGAGTCTCCTCGAGGGACTGTGGCCCTTGCTCAAGCCCGGAGGTAAGCTTCTGTACGTGACCTGCTCGATCCTTGCGGTGGAGAACGAAAATCAGGTGTCGGCGTTTCTCGTGCGTCATCCCGAGGCGCGGGAGGTCATGCTGCCGATGAGCGCCGGCCGGGCGCGGGCGGCGGGCAGGCAGATTCTGCCGGGGGAAGCGGGCATGGACGGTTTCTATTATGCGTGTATCCGTAAAAGTTGACTGGCGGCGATTCGTGCTGGCGGCGCTCGCGCTGGCATTGCCCGGCGAGGCCGCGGCGGACTTCAAGATCGCGGATGTACAGCCGAAATTCACCGAGCAGTCGCTGACCTTCGCCGGCAACCTCGATCTGGGCCTGAGTGCCAAGGTGGAAGAAGCGCTGGCCAAGGGCATTCCGCTCGAGGTGGTCATCGACGTCCGCCTGTATCACCAGCGCCGTTACCTGTGGGACAAGAAAATCGCTTCCTGGACGCTGCGCCGCCGCATCCAGTATCACGCGCTCTCGGGCCAGTACCTGGTCAGCGCGGGTGAAGGCGAGGCAGAAACGCGGGAAAGCCTGCTCACCCAGCAGGAAGCTCTGAAGCAACTCGGCTCCCTGAGCGACCTCAAGCTCGCGCTTCCGGAATCGCCGTCCGAAGGCGCTTATTCCGCCGACATCCGCGTGAGCCTCGACATCGAGGCCCTGCCCACGCCGCTGCGGCCGGTGGCCTACACCTCGTTCGCCTGGCATCTCAACAGCGGATGGACCTCATGGAAAGTAGCGCGCTGAGAAGTGGGGCAGGGACGCCCCGTCAACGGACCGAAGGATGGAACCGCTACGTCACCCGCTACGTCACCGGCTTCACGCCGCTGGCGGTGCTGTCGGTGCTGCTGATCGCGGCGTTCATCATGATGAACGCCGCCGCCCAGAACTCGGCGCTGTTCGGGCGGATGTATTCGGTGCTGCTGCTGGTCAACATTCTCGGCGTGGTGCTGCTGATCGCGCTGATCCTGCTCAACCTGTTTCATTTCGTGGAGCAGTACCGCGCGCGCGTGATGGGCACGCGGCTGACGCTGCGGCTGCTGGTGATGTTCGTCATGCTCGCGGTGCTGCCGGTGTCGGTGGTGTTCTTCTTCTCCATCCAGACGCTCAATCGCGGCATCGACAACTGGTTCGACGTGCGCATCGAACGCGCGCTCGACGATGCGTTGCTGCTCGGGCGCACCGCGCTCGATGCGCTCAAGCAGGACTTGGTCAAAAACACCCAGGAGATAGCCGTGGAACTGGAAACCCTGCCGGTAAAGCCAAAAACCGGCGGGCTGCGCTCGGAACTGTCGCTGCTCAACGCACTGCGCGAACAGTACAACATCACCGAACTGACGCTGTTCACCCAGGACGGCAAGATCATCGCCTCGGTGAGCGAGGCGAGCTTCGAGCCGGGCACGCTGGTGCCGGACCGGCCGAGCGACACCGTGCTCACGCAGGCGCGCCAGGGCCTGACCTACGCCAATCTCGACGCCATCGGCAAATCCGGCCTGCGGCTGCGCGTGGTGGTGCCGGTGCGCTCGCGTGACGTCGGTGCGCCGACGCGCGTGCTGCAGGTGCTCCAGGCGCTGCCGCCGCGCTATGCGAAACTGGGCGAGTCGGTGCAATCGGCCTTCGCCGAGTACGAAAAACTCGTGTACCTGCGCGGCCCGCTCAAATTCGGTTTCACGCTCACGCTGTCGCTGATCGCGCTGCTCACGCTGCTGATCGCGGTCTGGGCCGCGATCTTCTCGGCGCGGCGGCTGGCCGCGCCGATCCGCGAGTTGGCTGAAGCCACGAATGCCGTGGCGCAAGGCGATTATCAGAAGCAGATTCCGGTCACGAGTCGCGATGAGATCGGAATCCTCGTCGAGTCCTTCAACGACATGACGCGCCGCATTCATCGCGCGCAAACGCAGAGCAAACGCAGCCAACAGGAAGCCGAGATCCAGCGCGCCTATCTTGAAACCGTCATGGGGCGCCTGTCCTCCGGCGTGCTCACCTTCAACCAGCGCCTGCTGCTGCGCACGCACAACCCGGCGGCGAGCCAGATTCTCGGCGCCGAGCTCAAGACAAGCGGGCGCAAATCGCTGGCGTGGCTCACGGAGCACTATCCGACCCTGCACCCGTTCACCGAGGCGGTCGAACAGGCCGCGGCCGCCGGCCAGACCGAATGGCAGACACAGATACAGCTGGCAGTGAACGGTCGTCGTCGCACGCTGATGCTGCGCGGCACGTCGCTGCCCTCGTGGCGCGGCAAGCGCGGCGGGTACGTGGTGGTGTTCGACGACATCACCACGCTCATCCAGGCGCAACGCGACGCCGCGTGGGGCGAGGTCGCGCGGCGCATGGCGCACGAAATCAAGAATCCGCTCACTCCCATCCAGCTCTCGGCCGAGCGCATCCGCCACAAGTACCTGCGCCAGGTGCCGGAAGAAGAACGCGCGGCGCTCGAACGCGCCACGCGCACGATCATCGAACAAGTCGAAGCGCTCAAATCCATGGTCAACGATTTCTCCGAATACGCGCGCTCCGCGCAGATGCAGTCGCGGCCGGTGGACCTGAACGACTTGATTCGCGATGTCATCGAGCTGTACAAGAACGAGCGCGGCCTCAGCACCGCCAGCGTGGTGCCGCTGCACCGCGCCAACGACAAACCGGGCAAGGGAAAAGCGCCTCGCGCCGTGTCGACCAGACTCGATCTCGATGCCGACCTGCCTGTGATCTCGGCCGATCCCGGCCGGCTGCGGCAGGTACTGCATAACCTGCTGCTCAATGCGCGCGAGGCGCTCACCGCCACGCCCAAGCCGATGATCAGCGTGAGCACTCGCGTGCTCACGGAGAACATGCACCGTTTTGCCGAATTGAAGATACAAGACAACGGGCCCGGCTTCCCGGAGGCGCAACTGGTGCGGCTGTACGAGCCCTATGTCACCAGCAAGGAAAAGGGCACGGGACTGGGGTTGGCCATCGTCAAGCGCATCGTCGAGGAGCACGGCGGCGCCATTCTCGCGGAGAACCTCAAGGACGGCGGCGCCTGTGTCATCATCCGCCTGCCGATCGGTGACGCCGTGGCGGTGTCCGCCGAAAAATCCCCGGCCCTTAAACCCGTGCGCGCGGAGACGAAGGCATGAACCCCGGTTACATCCTGGTGGTGGACGACGAGCCGGACATCCGCCGGCTGGTGCAGGAAATTCTCGAGGACGAGCACTACAAGGTGGTGACGGCGGAAAATGCCAAGGCCGCGCGCGAAGCGGTGCGCAAGCAGCGTCCCGATCTGGTACTGCTCGACATCTGGATGCCGGACACCGACGGCATCAGCCTGCTGCGCGAGTGGTCACAATCCGGCAATCTCGAAATGCCGGTGATCATGATCTCGGGGCACGGCACGGTCGAAACCGCGGTTGAAGCCACGCGTCTCGGCGCCTATGACTTCATCGAAAAGCCCCTGTCCATGGGCAAGCTGCTGGTCACCGTGGAACGCGCGCTCGAGAACGACAAGCTGCGGCGGGAAAATCTGCGCCTGCGTCGCCAGGCCGAACCGGCCACCACGCTGATCGGCAAGAGTCCATTAATGCAGCAACTGCGTGAGAGCATCGAGCGCATCGCCGCCGCCGACGCCTGGGTGCTGATCTCCGGCGAGGCGGGCAGCGGCAAAGCGGTCGCGGCGCGTTACCTGCACGCGCACAGCGGGCGCAAGGACGCGCCTTTTGTCGAGGTGAGCCTGGCCGCCATCTCGCCGCAACACGTGGCCGCGCAGCTCTTCGGGCAGGAACAAAAGGGCGCGATCAAGCCCGGCAGTTTCGAGCAGGCCGGCGGCGGCACCCTGCTGCTCAACGAGATCAACGACCTCGACAGCGCCACGCAGGCGCGATTGCTCGATGCGCTCGAGCAGAAACACTTCATCCGTGTGAGTGGTCATGAAACGGTCGAGATGGACGTGCGCATCATCGCCGCCAGCGATCAGGATTTGCAGAAAGCGGTGGAGGAAAAACGCTTCCGCGAGGATCTTTACTACCGCCTGAACGTCGTGCCGCTGCGCGTGCCGAGCCTGCGTGAGCACCACGAGGACGTGCCGGAGCTGATCAATTTCTATGTCAACTGGATGGCGGACAACGAACATCTGCCCTACCGCAAGTTCACCACCGGCGCGCTCAACCTGCTGCGCAACTACTCGTGGCCGGGGAACGTGCGCGAGCTGCGCAACATGGTGCAGCGGCTGCTGATCCTGAATCGCGGGGAGGAAGTAACCGAGGCCGAGGTCGAACAGACACTCGGCACGCCGGCGCCGGTGTCGGCCGAGGTCTATCCGCCGACGCTCATGGAAATGCCGCTGCGCGACGCGCGCGATCAGTTCGAGAAGGCTTATCTCGAGCACCATCTCAAGCGCACCGGCGGCAACGTCGCCGAAGTGGCACGCATGTCCGGCATGGAACGCACGCATCTCTACCGCAA
>JBBTKS010000181.1:0-3689 GCA_038058885.1 Pseudomonadota bacterium | reverse complement strand
TGTTACCGCTCAAGCAGTGTGATGGGGTCGCGATCGAGGTATCTGATGGCCATCGCGAGCGCGGCCGGGCGGGTCAGGTTGTTGATGGTGGCGCGGTTCCGCGCGGTCGAAGCGTTGGAGATCCACAGGAGGTCGGTGGTCCGCGCGGGGCGCTCCTCGCGCGGGGCGCCGCACGGGCGGCCGGTGATGGTCATGGGCCAGATCGGCGCCGCGCGCTGCGGTGCGCCCTGGAAGCGGAGTCAGAAGTCGATGTCGTCGCTGAGGGTGTCAAGGGTAACAGGCACGTACGGGGTTCGATCGTCGTCGATCATGTCGACGCCGAGCATGCCGAGGTAGTCGGCCATGTCGTCGCCGTAGGCGCGCCAGATGGCGTTGATCGCCGTTTCGAGGATGTCGACGAGGCAGACGGCCTCCTCGCCGCGCAGCGTCGGCAATTCGATGCGTGCGCGGCGGCCACGAGGGTGATGCGGCCGGGTTCTCGAGGTCATGCCGCCTCCCGGAATTCTGCTTTGACGATTCGCCCAAGGAGGTCGCGCTCGACGAGACGCCGCTTCTTCTTGGCGGCCTCGCGTAGCGCGGCGGTGGCGATGCGATCGATGTCACGCATGGCACCGCGCGTCGCCTCGTGGAGCATGGCCACGGCGTCAGAGGAAAAGACCTCGCGATCGCAGCCAGCGCGTTTCAGGCGCATGCGGATGTACTCGTGCGTGTCGTCGGGCGCGAGCGAGTCGACGACAAAGCGATGATGCACCCGCGAGTGCAGCGAGCGATTGCGGCGCAGTTCCAGTCGGTTCTGCAATTCAGGCAGCCCGACCAAGATCAGCGACAAGAGCGCCCGACTGTCCCACTCGTAGTTGAGCAGGATATGCAGGTGATCGAGCGTGTCCTGGTTCAGGAGGTGCGCTTCGTCCAGGAGAAAGACCGGATACATCCGCTCCTTGGCCAGGTCTTCGACGTGCGAGGAGACGGCGTAGAAGACGGCCGCGGCCGTTGCCGACGGTGAAAGCCCCAGCGCAAAGCACAGCTGGCGATAGAAGTCGCGGCGCCCGAGCGTCGCGTTGTGACAATAGGTCAGACGGTATCCGGCCGCGGGCAGGCGATGCCGGAGCGCGCGCAGCACCGAGGTCTTGCCCACCCCCGGCTCGCCCACCACCATGATCGACGCCCGCTCCGACAGCGCCTCCACCATGTCCTCCACGATCGCCTGCTTCGACGACGGCAGCCACAGGTCGGCGTCCGAGATCTCCTTGGAAAACGGCGCCTCTCTTAGGCTGAAGGCCGCAAGATAGCCGGCGGTCATTCTGCACCTCCCTCGTCGACGGCAGGCTTCCTGCCGACCGCGCGATCGAGCAGCGCCGTGGCCGGATCGAATGACACGTGTCGGGTGGGCGCGGTGGGCGCCTCTGGCCGACGAGGCGGTCGCTTGCGATGAGCGTTCTTCACAGGGTCGACCGGATGCAGGAGGAATCGCTTGCCCTCATGCTCGATCCAGGGCGGATCGGACAGATCGAGCAGCGAGCGTCCGACGGTGACGAGACGGCCCGCGAGGAAGCCCTGGTCGAGCTCCCAGTCGGTGCCGTCGACGGAGACCGTGGTGTCGCGCCGCACGCGCCGTCGCTCGTGCACGGTGAGCGCCTGACGCAGCATGTCCTCGGTGAGTAGGTCCGCCTTACGCTGCGGCTCCGATTCTTCAAACACCATCGCGGGAGCACGTCCCATGAGGCCGCCATGGGGAGCCGAGTGGTAGTGCTGATCGACAAACGCCCAGAGGCGGACGTTGATCTCGTGCAGCGACGTCACGCTGCCGAGGAAATCGAGACAGCCCTGCCGTAGCGTCCGCCAGAAGCGTTCGATCTTCCCTCGTGCGGGAGCATCGCCGCGACGAGGATGAAGCAGCGTGATGCCGAGGCGCTCGCACGCGATGCGCAAGGCGTCGCCGCGATACGTCGAGCCATTGTCGAGGTAGAGCACGTCGGGCGCGCCATGCCGACGCAGCGCGCGGACCATCAGGCCGATCATGTCGACCTCGCGCTCGCTGTGATGCGCTTCGATGCCGACCACGAAGCGCGACGCGTCGTCGATCAGCGCGTGCACGCGAATCGGCTTTGAGACCTCGCCGACATAGATCGGCGGGCCGTAGCAGACATCGCCCTGCCACAGGCCATTGGGCCGCTCGGCCTGCCAGCTCAGCCGCGTCTTTCGCCCCTCGCCGTCGCGCATCGGTACTCGATCGAGGCCGCTGGCGAGATACAGCCGCCGCACCGTCGGCGCTGAGATCTTGTCCTTCTCCAGGCGCCCATCGGCGACGAGCGTGCGCAAGATCAGCTGCGCCGAGGCGGAGGGATATTCGCGCCGTATATCGAGGAGCAACTCGCGCTCGGCGGCGGTCAGCTCTTGCGCGTGACCGCGATCGTTGCGCGGTCTGGGGCGCAGCGCCTCGAGGCCACCCTTCCGATACCGGTGATACCACCGCTCCAACGTCGGCACGGCGAAGGTGCGCGTCAGCTCGTGACCCGGTGGCCGGAAACGCTTCGTGCTCAGCTCCTTGAGCTCCTGGGTGAGCTCGCCACGCTTCAAGTCTCGACGGGCCAGCCCGCCGATGACCTCGGAGCGAAAGAGTGCGGTCTGTTCTGCGTGGTCTTTTGGGGCAAGGGTGTTCATGGCGATCCTTTCGTTCGCCGCTCTGGTTTGTCTTCGGCGGCGACTCATCACCCATGGCAGGCGCCATCGTTTCCGAAGAGAGATCAAAATAGGTGGGCTCGCCTTCGGCACGCTCGATGTCGAGCTGGCCATCACGCCATGTGCACCGCTCCGAAGAACGCCTGCGCCTCGATCGGCAGGCGCGCCAGCGACGGTAGAGCATGCGCCGCAAGCGTCGTCGCTGCCCGCTCGGCTGCCTGCCGGAGCGAAAAGCCGTCAGGCCAGGCGCGCACGCCGCCGAATAGCGTGCCACGCCGAATCGCGCACAGCCAGCGACGCAGCGTCGCCCACCCCGTCGCGGCCGTTGCTCCCACCACGCGCCACGTACTGACGCGACGGCGTACCTCGTTCGGCGACAGTCCCACGACACCGTACAGCGCCACCGCCAGTGCGATCGCCGAGGCCGAGTACTGCCTTCCCCCGATCACCCCAGCGGGCACGACGGTGAGCGTCTGCTCGCAGGCACGGCACAAGTACCGCCGCGCAGAGACGACCACCTCCGTCGGCTCAGCGTCCACGTCAAGCGGTCCGCGATGCTGCCGCTCGCGCATGCCGTGGCCGATGACCACCAGGCCGCCGCCCACCGGCCGGCTCGCGGCACCACACCAGGGGCATTGGCCCGGTCGCGCCTCCTCGACGGTCGGCATTCGCTGCAACCAGCTCTTGACTCCGACCGCACTTTGAACGATTCCAGTCCCGCTCCGATCTCGACTCCTCATTGACCTCGGAGCACGACGGCTGAGGGTGTTCGAGCACCCTCGCCGTCACCTCTTTTCGGCAGACCCCGCGCCTACGCTCCGCTCCTTGGTGGCGAGGCGTACATCAATCAGCTTGTACTGGGGAAACCAGCTTCGCGATGGTCCGTCGCACCCTCGCCATCACGCAGCTTGCTCGAAAACTGCGCCTGCGCGATCAACTACAGTGAGCGGTAACAGTCATCATCGTGGGGCCGGCGCCGAAGCCGTAGTGAAAGTAGAGGGTCTGGGTGG